>JAKAWO010000081.1 GCA_021827255.1 Acidobacteriota bacterium
AGAGCGTAGAGCGCAAAAAAACGGCCGCCGACTTCGCAATAGGCGGTGCGGTTATCGGGGGCGCGGCCCGTGCTGCGCGCGACGTCGGGGTTGGGCGCGGCGATGAGGGTCGCGAGTTTTGCGCCGGGCGGGCACGGAGTGGCGCAGAGCGGCCAACTGCCGCAGGTAGCGCGCGACGTTCCGCCGATGCTGGGCAAGCGTCCGGGCAAAGACGTGGCCGCCGTGGTTGTTGCTGACGAAGTAAAGATAATCGGTCGAGGCAGGACAAAGGGCGGCCTCGAGCGAGGCCAGGCCAGGGCTGCAGATCGGCCCCGGCGGTAGCCCGGCGTGCACATAGGTGTTATAGGGCGAGTCGAGCTTGAGATCGTCGGTGGTGATGGTCGGGACGGCGCGGCCGTCAAGCTCCGCCGCGTAGATGACCGTCGGATCACATTCGAGTGCCATGCCCATTTCCAGGCGCAGTTCGAAAACTTGAGCGATGACGGGGCGTTCGGAGGGCTTGGGCGTCTCGCGTTCAACCAGCGACGCCAGCGTAACCGCCTGATGGAGCGTCATGCCCGACTTGTGAAGGTCCTCCGCCAAGTCCTTTTTGTAGATTCGCCGGAACTGATTCAGCATGCTGGCGATGACCTGAGCGATGGTCGCGCCGCGCGGAAAGCGGTAAGTGTCAGGGAAAAGATAACCTTCAAGCGAAGGCGCTTGGGGATCGAGGTCACTGATGGCGCGCGTCGCGAGCGTCGCTTGAAGAAAATCATCCGGCGGAATCCCCAGGTCCTTCTGGAAAATGTGGGCCATGTCAAAGCGGTTAGAACCCTCAGGAATGACCACTCTGTGGAGATAAACCTGGCCGTGAATGAGCTTGCGGTAAACGTCGAGCGGGCGCAGTGGACGATCGAACAGATATTCGCCTGCCTTCAGGCGATGGCGATAGCGGCCGAGGAGGTAGAGCGCCAGAAAGGGGAAGCGACCGGCCAGCACGCCTTTTGAAACGAGCACCGCGGCGACTGCGGTAGCGCGAGTGCCGGGCGGAATCTCAACCAGTTCCCGGCCGGAGTAACCCCGAAAAGGGCGGAAAAGATCGCGGACGACAAGCGCCGAAGCGACGAGAAAAGCCACCAGAATGGCCAGCGCCACGCGTTTTTTCACGGCGCGCCTCCGGCATCCGAGCGGCGCGCGGCTTGGGTAGCGAGATAATCGAGATAATTGGACAGCAGCAGCACAGCGGCCACGCGATCGCGGGCGCGGCGACGCTTCTCGATGCCGAGGCCCGCATCACGCAGCACGCGGAGGGCTTCGGCGGTGGTCAGACGTTCGTCCCAGAGAACGAGGGGACATTTGAGCCGGCGCTGCAGCTTTTCAGCAAAGGCGACGACACGGCGCGACATTTCCGTCGCCTCGCCCCGGGCGCTGATCGGATGGCCCATAACCACTCTCTCGACCGAATATTCTTCGACTAAGCCACAGATGTGTTCGACGTCGGCAGCAAGATTGACCCGCTCGTACGTTGGGAGTCCCTGGGCCGTGAGACCCAGCGGGTCAGAAACGGACAGCCCCATGCGCTTTGTTCCAAAATCTATCGCCAGAATGCGTCGAGACAATCATCCCTCGGAGCGCCCTGCGGTTGGCCCAGGCGACCTGGAGCCGGAGGCCTTTTCCATTATGCACCTGTCTCCTGCTCCCTTTCGAGCCAACGTGAGTGCCCGGAAGGCTAGAGGATTTTTGGAGCTCGGCAAAAGGTCACGGTTTTTCGGCGCGACCGGCAAGATACTTGAAGGCCTGGAACGCGGCGAACAGGCTGGCGGCAAGGGTGAGTGCTCCGATGGCCGCGTGCGTCGCCCGCATGACCACGAGGCCGGGCAGCGGACGGGCCAGCGCGCGGCTGTCCAACTCCGTCCGGTAACTCACCAGGCCCAGTAGGAGTTCAATGATGACTAGTTCCGCCAGAATGACCGCCCCGATTTTGAGCTGCCGCAACCCGGAAAACTTGTTCAGCGCGATTTCAAGCATCCAGAGGGCGCCGATGGCGACGAGAATCCCTCCGACAAAGTGAGGGGCCAAGCGCACGGACCCGCGCGCGTGCATTGAACCCAGGACCGTGACGGCGAAGAGCGTGAAGGTGGTAAAAACGCTCAGCTGGCGAAAGGAGGGAGCAGCGATGTCCGGAATTTTTTGCAGATCCCACCGCCAATCGGTGCGGGTAAAAAGCGCCAGCGAAACGACGAGGCCATAGAGCAGCAGCGTGATGGGGCCTAGCGTGAGAGCCAGTTTCAACGACGGACCTTGGCCCGGCGCCGTGCGCCATGCCAAGGCCGGAGGGATCGCGAGGAGCGCAGCCGCGAGGCCGAGAATCTTCACGTAGCGTGCAGAGCCGTTCCTGAAAAGCGAAACCGCAAGAATCACGGTCATGGCGGCAGAAAATTCGGTTATCCAGCGGTCGAAGCCGGCATATTGGACGGGGTTCGAAAGCGCCAGGTCGTCAAAGACGAACGCCAGGAATTCGAGAACGGCAACCAGCGCCGCAAACCGGTGCAGCCAGGAAACGCTGCCGACTGGAGGGCTGTCCACAAGCGGCGAGGGCGGCAACTCGGAAGCGCGGATAACAACTTCCGCGGCATCCTCGAGGCTGGGCATGAATGCGGGATCGGTTTTCATAAGAGCTTGGTCAAATCATTTTCCGGGCCGCGACATTTTGGCTACGGCCCAAGGAACGCAAGGCCGCGGCACGAACCGCTCGATAAAAACGCCTATTTGATTGGCGAATCCGGGGACCACCAAGCCGCCACCGCTGTCCAGCTTGGCGAGCGCTTGCGCGACCACTTCCTTAGCCGCCATGCCCGATCCTGGGAATCGGCCGCGCCCGGCGCGACTGCCCTCAATGACGAAGTTGGTCCGCGTACCGCCGGGGCACAAGGTGACCACGCGCACGCCGTAGGGGCGTAATTCTTCCGTAAGGGCCAGCGAGAAACTGGTTATAAAGTTCTTGGTGGCGGCGTAAACGGCGACGTAAGGGATCGGTTGAAATCCGGTCATCGAGGAGACATTGATGATCCCGGCGCCGCGCCGCCCGATCATGCTGGGCAGGAAATAATGGCTCAACTCGATGAGCGCCGCAAGATGCAGGCGAATCATCTCCATTTGGCGTTCGAGCGGGAGCACCCAGAATTCGCCGCGCGCGCCGAAGCCGGCATTGTTGATCAGCAAACTGATTTCCCGTCCGCCCTCGAGAACCGATCGGGCCAGAAAACCACCGGCGCCCTCCACGCTTAAGTCGCACGGTAAGGGCTCAGCTTGAATGTCGTAAGTCTGTTGCAGTTCGCGCGCCAGGGCTTCGAGCTTCCCCCGAGATCGGGCCGTCAGAATGAGATTTTGCTTTCGGCGGGCCAGGGCGCGCGCAAATTGTTCACCGATGCCGCTCGATGCGCCGGTCACCAGAGCCCAGCCGGGCATGCTCATGGCTCGAATCCTGTCGGAGGGATAACGCTCTGGGATGATCGGGCCGCCCGCGCCAAGCCGGAAGGCTTTCCGCCATGATAGAGCGCCTGACGGACCTGAGCCGGATAGCGCGTCCTGAATATGATATCCCAAAAGCCGTTCGTCAGCCCGTAACCGCGCTCTGTTCCTTTCGAGCTGTGGTGGTAAAAGTGATGCCGCTTGATGTACCGAAAATAGACGTTGCGGAAATTGTAGAAGTGGCAGGAATGATGAACCCATTCTTCGCCGACGTAGCATTCCACGACGCCCGCCAGCAGAACCGGTAACGTGTAAATCGGCGCAATAAAACTGAGCGGGGCGGCGATGAAGAACAGCGGCAGGAGGTCTTTCAATTCACCGTTGATGTGATGACCGTCGAAGGGCCGCTTATGGTGTTCCCAGTGAAGCGGGTCAAGACGCTCGTGCAAAAAGCGGCGGATAATCCCCTCGCCGGGCGCAAAACGCCCGTGCAGCACGTAGCGATGGAACAGGTATTCGACCAGGGTCCAAACCGGCACCCCGGCGGCGTAAAAGGCCAGAGCGATCCAAGGATGCGCCGAGCGCAGAGCGAAAAAGAGCACGGCGAGAGAGTAAATAGAATAAAACGCAGTCACGGGGTAGAGGCGGTGGCGCGAGATACGCGCTTGATGCCGCTTGTACACGCCAAACGGGACATCCGGTTTCCGATTCTCCTGCACGGCAACTGCGGGATTCGATTCCATGCAAAACCTCAGCTCCTCATCTCGGATGAAGGAGGAGTTCGCCTCGCCGAACCGGGTTCTTTTCAGTGCGCCTTCCGACAGCCGAATGAGTCAACAGCCGCGGCGGAGACCGCTCACCGCGCGCTGCCTCCCAACGCAATAACCGCTATTCTACCATCGAATGCAGCGTTGTCTAGTGGGCAAAGCCGATGATGATACCGTTGATCCTTTTGTCGAGGCCTGTGAAATCGCCGAACAGTGGCGACGTAATGTTGTTGTACACGTCGGTCGGATTTTTCCGGTCGGTTGTGTTGATAGAATATACGCCAAAGCGAAACTTGTGACCTTTGTGAAAAGGCACTGGGAATTCCCTATAAACGCTCCAATTGAGGGAGAAATAAGTCGGATAGCGCCGGCTGTCGGGTGGGCCGACATAGTTCTGGAGCACATCCACGTTGGAGTAAGGGAAGCCCGTGTGGATGTCCACGGCCGGGACCAGCGTAATCTTCCAGGGCAGTCTGAAGGTGCCGAGCGCCGTCAGGCGGTTGGGAATGTCGGAGGGCAGATCGGCGTATGCGTCGGGACGGATCACCGGTTCCTCAAAAGGCACGTAAACCTGGCTGAGGGTGTTCAGATCGCCGCGGGCGCTGCTGTGAAGATAAGCGAAGGTGATGTCGGCTCGCGCGCTCGGATGGATTCGCACGGACGCTTCCAGGTCATGGTAATCGGTGCGACCGCTATTGATGAGCATCAGCAGAGCTTCACCGTTCACCTCGGTGGTTGGATTCACCACGAATTCGTTGCGGGTGCGGCTGGAAAGGTAGTCCACGCTGAGGATGACCTGGCGGAGCAACCGGCGCTCCACTCCGACTCTCCAAGTCTCGCTGTAAGGCGTGCTGCCAAGGTCGGAGCATGAGACAAGAAGCGGAGACGCGGCCCGGTTGCTTCGCGCGCACACGTTCCGGTAGGCGACCGGCGCGGCCAACAGCGCCCCTTGCGCGCTGAACAGCGAAACCATGCGCTCCGGGTTGTTCGAGAAATCGCCGGCCAATAGCGGCGTGCGGTCATGAAAGATGCCCCAGCCAGCGCGGAAGACCGTCTTGCCTCCGCTACCCGGCGAATAGACCATGCCGATGCGGGGGCCCAAATCGGCCGCTTCACCGTTCGACTGGCCAAAGTAGCGCGCACCCAGATTCAGCGCCAAATGATCGTTGAAGACCCAGTGATCTTGGAAAAAGCCTGCGACCTGAGTGTCTTGCGCGCGAAGCGCTCCAACGCCGGTGAAGTCAATCTCTTCGGCTACCGCGCTGTCCGCCCGCAGCAACTGGACAGGCTGCGAAAGGCTGGTCCCGTCAAAAGCGCGTCGAAGGACATCCACGCCTACCGACGGTTCATGTTTGCCCAGCCAATTGTGGGATGGAAATGCAAAGGCGGCCGCAGCTTCTTCCTGGTTACTGAACCGCTTCCAGGCGTTGAAGTAATTCCCTGACAGGCCACTCGGCGTGACGAGCATGTCGAGGGGACCCTGGCCGTGAGCGTAAGTGTCCGCCTGAAGATATTGAAAGTGGGTTGTCAGCGCGGCCCCGGATGGAAACTGGTAATGATCGGCAGCGTCGAGTGAATATCCTCGCTGGCCTAAATCCGATGACGCCGGCTGGGGCACCAGGGCGCGCAAGTTGGCGAATTCCTGCCGTCTTGGGAAAATATCCACGTTGAACGTCAGCAAGTGGCGGTCGGAGAAAAGATACTGAAAGGTGGAAAAAGAATTGAAACCTTGGATCTTGGTTTCATCGTGCGGCCAAGCCAGCCCTCGGATGTCCTCCTTGTTCATCGTGTACTGGAAAGCTTCCGCGAAATTCAGTTTCTGCGACAGAAGCGGGCCGGAAAAGTGCAAACGAGGCTCAGCCTGCTGCAATCCGACCCAGTGCCCTTGTTTGGCGCGGATTTTTGGGTTGACGTTCTCCATCCCCCAATTCCACTGGCCGGTCGGGGCTTTGGTTTCGATGCTCGTCAGTCCCCCCGTGAAGCCATCGTATCCCGCCTCGAAAGGCGCCGGATAAACCTTCAGGGATTCTACTGCGTCAATCGGCAGGCCCACGATGAAGCTTCCGGTGACCGGGTCCACGGACTCCGCCGAATCAATTTCCATCATGCCCTGAGTTTCCGGGGCGCCTTTGATGTATGTCTCGCCATTCAAAGCGCGGATTACGCCCGGCATGAGAGGCAATTCCTGCTTGATCTTCTGCTGCGCCACCGGAGCCGTTGTGAGCTGAGGGGCGCTCAGCCTGGCCGGCGGCGTGGTATTGGCTTGAGAAACGGGCGGCGCCTTCTCCCGAACTTCAACCTGCTGATGGAGCTCCAACAGGGTAAGGCGGACGTTTTCAACCAAATTGTCGCCCGGGTGGATGGCGACCTGCCTCGAAAAGCTTTTGAAGCCTTCTGCAACAGCCGAAAGCGTGTAGTCGCCCGCCGGAACGCTTGGGAAGGCGAAGGCGCCGTTTTCGTCAGAAACCACCGTCAAAGGCTGCCCGATGTTCTGCCGCGAGACCAGGCGAACCGGTACTTGGCTGGCTCGGAAAACCTGATCATCTGGGGTGACGGCTGTTACGGTGCCGTGTAATGCGCCGGTGCCGACGGACTGGGCCATAACTGAGGCTGGGATCAGCCCCACGGCCAGCGTCAGCATGAGGGTGAGGCTGCGCGCCAAGGCGACTGCCTTGAAATGTGTCAATTTACTGAGCTTCAATTTCACCGCCGGCGGCTGGCTTCCACCTTTGCCCCAACCAGGGGGCCGCTTCGAATGCGGGATTCAGACTGGGGCTTTCTCAGCCCCGAGTAAGGCACATGGTTCCGTTCCTTACGTTGTGGCCGGGTGATCAGGGACGGCCGAACTCACAGACTGCCTTTTCACCCATGGGACCGATGTCCAGCATGAGAGCAATTTTATCATACTTGGCCTTTGCCCAGCTTAATGGGATGCATGGCGCGGCGAAGTAGTTTCATAATGAAGCAGATTTTCGAACGGCAGGCTCTTGATGGCGCGAGGCGTCGAGCAGAAGCCGGGATGCCCCAGCCCAACTCACGGTGCGCTTCCACCAAGAAGCGGCCTGCGAGCGGTGATCAGCGGCCCGGCAAGACCTTAGACCGACGGGTAAGCGGCCCCATTCTGCATGAGCAGGATCATGATCGCCTTTTGAACATGCAGGCGATTCTCCGCCTGGTCATAAACGATGGAACGCGGAGAATCCATCACCGAGTCGGCGACCTCCTGGCCGCGATGCGCCGGCAAGCAATGCATAAAAACAGCATCCGGGTCGGCAGCGGTCATCAGGGCATCATTGACCTGAAATGAGGCAAAAACCTGCGACCGGAGGTGGGCGGCAAACTCCTGGCCCATGCTCGCCCAAACATCGGTGTAAACCGCCTGCGCGCCCGTCACGGCCTCCCACGGATCGTGGAAGAGCTGAACCGCTCCGACCGACGAGCGCCCGGCAGATCTTGCTTCCTCCACCCACTCCGGTTTGGGCTCAAACCCCGCCGGCGTCGCCACGCGGAGGGAGACGCCAAGCCTGGCGCCCGTCAGCATCAGTGAATGGCAAACGTTGTTGCCGTCGCCGATAAACGCTAGCTTGAAGCCCTGGAGCCGGCCGAATTTTTCACGCAGCGTAAAGAAATCGCTGATCGCCTGGCAGGGATGCAGCGCGTCGGTCAGAGCATTGATGACCGGGATGGAGGCGTTCTCCGCCAACTCGATAACCGCCTGGTGAGCGTAAGTTCTGGCCACGATGCCGTCCACCCAACGCTCAAGGTTTCGAGCCACGTCTTTGATGGACTCGCGCTCGCCGAGCCGGGGCTTGGCATGGTCAAGATAAACGGCAAAGCCGCCCATGCTCGTCATGCCCACCTCGAAGGTGGTCCGGGTGCGCAGCGAGGGCTTTTCAAAGATCATGGCCAGTTGCTTGCCGGCGAGCGCCTGGGCGTAACCCCCGGGCGAGGCTTTGATGCGTTCCGCCAAGCTGAAAATCAGCTTCAGGTCGCTCCGGCTGAGGTCCGCGTCAGAGATTAAATCGCGGACGCTGAGTTGCTCCCGCTTGTCCATCGCCACAACCGGTGTCATGCGTGCGCTCCTTTCGGCTGCGCCGCCAGGATGGAATCCAGGATGGGGCGCAAGCCTTCGGTAAACTGGTCCACGTGCTCTTTCTGGATGATGAGGGGCGGCAAAAACCTCAGCACCCGCTCCTGAGTGCAGTTGAACAGCAAGCCGGCCTCGAGCCCCTGCCGGACGGCGTCTTTCCCCGGCACGGCAAGCTCCGCCGCCAGCATCAGACCCTCGCCGCGTACCTGCTGGATGACGGGGAATTCTTCCTGCAGGCTGAGAAGCCTCCGGCGAAAATACTCGCCTATATCGCGCACGTGCCTCAGGAATTCTGTCCGACTGAGAATCTCCAGAAACTTCAGCGCCAAGCGGCACTGCAGCGGTCCGCCACCAAAGGTCGAGCCGTGCAGTCCGGGATGGAAAGCTTCCGCCACGCGTCGCCGCGCCAGGATGGCGCCAAGCGGCAACCCGGCCGCCAGCGGTTTGGCCATCACCACAATGTCCGGCTCAAGCCCGAACTTTTGATAGGCAAAGAACCGGCCGGTCCGGCCGAGGCCGCACTGGATTTCATCGCAGATCAAAAGCGCGTCATGAGTCCGGCAAAGCTGCTGGGCGGCTTCAAGGAACCTTCCGTCCACTTCCACCACGCCACCCTCGCCCTGGATCACTTCGACGATGATTGCTGCCACGCGCGACGAGAAGCTTTGCCTCAAGTGCGCGAGGTCGTTCAGGCGGACAAACTCCACCCCCGGTAGCAGCGGTTCGAAAGGCTTGCGGTACTTTTCCGGCCAGGTGACCGAGAGCGCGCCGAGTGTCCTTCCATGAAAGGAATTCTCCAGCGCCAGGATGTCAAATCGGTCGTTCGATGCCGCCGCATCGTCGCGCTGCGCGTAGGCGCGCGCCAGCTTGATGGCGCCTTCCACCGCCTCGGCTCCCGTGTTGGCGAAAAAGGCCAAGTCGAGCCCCGATAGGGCGGCCAGCCTGGACGCTAGCGGGCCCTGATAGGCGTGGTAAACCAGGTTGGAGACGTGGAGCAGCGTCGCCGAAGGGTCGCGCAGTACGGCCATGATTTCCGGGTGATTGTAGCCAAGCGCGTTGACGGCGAGCCCGCCGAGGAAATCGAGATACTTTTTACCCCGATCATCGTAAAGGAAACACCCTTCACCCCGGACGGCGAGGATCGGCAGCCGCTCGTAAGTTGGCATGAGCGTGCGCGATTCGAGTTCGGCAATCTGTTCGAGGGTCATGGGGTCTTCACAATCCTCGTTCCAAAACTTTCGTCCTGCAGGATGGCGCGCTCGAGACATGCCGGAGCGTCCGGCGCGAGGATGTCAATCTCGCCCACGCCGCTTCGCAGAGTGCGTGCGCACGAGCGGAGTTTTGGAATCATGCCGTCGCGGACGATTCCCTTTCGGATCAGACTTTGGATCTCCCCCAGCCTCACCACGGGCAGCAAGCGCCGTTCGGCGTCCCACACCCCGCCGGACTCGGTCAGGTAGAGCAGCCGGTCAGCTTGGAGCGCCGTGGCCAGCGCGGCCGCCAGGTCATCCGCGTTGATATTCAGATATTCGCCCCGCGGGCTCAGGCCCACACTCGCCACCACCGGCACCATCCCCTTCTGGAAGGCCAGGTCGAGAACCGCCGGGTTGATTCGGCTCGGACGCCCGACAAATCCTAAGTCCTTCTTACGGCCATTGGCGGTGGCGATGATTTTGCGCGCCACCACCAGGCGGCCATCACCGCCGCAGATTCCAAGAGCGGACTGTCCCTGTGCCTCAAGCTCAGCAACCCAGGTCTTGTTGATCATTCCCGCCAGGACCATGAGCGCCACATCCCGGGTGGCGGCATCGGTGACTCGCAGCCCCTGGTGGAACTCGGTCGCCATGCCCAATCGCCCCAGCGTCTCCGTCAGCATCCTGCCGCCGCCGTGGACGGCCACCACGCGATGCCCGGCGCCGTTGAGACCGGCAATCTGGCGGGCCAGCCGCCGCCGTGCCTCGCGAGCCACCACCGCCTGCCCGCCGATTTTGATGACGATTTTCATTCGAGCCCCGTGGCCTCCGGAAAGCCGTACATCAGGTTCATGTTCTGCACCGCTTGGCCCGCTGCGCCCTTGCCCAGATTGTCCAGCGCCGAAACGATGATGAGCCGGCGAGAGGGGGCGTCGAGGGCAAACCCCAGGTCGGTATAGTTCGTGCCTGCCACCGACTGAATTTCCGGCAGTCCATCCTCCAAAACCCGAATCATGGGAGAGGCGGCATAAAAATCGCGATAGAGCTCACGCACCCCTTCGAGCGACCG
>JAKAWO010000082.1 GCA_021827255.1 Acidobacteriota bacterium
CTGGCCTCGGACGGGGAAACGCTGCGGCTGCCGCCTCACAGTCTGATCGTCGTCGAGTAGCGGCCGCCATTGTCGGGTTGAAGCCTGGCGCCGACGGCCCGCTGTGGCGGGAATTACCGGAATGCTGAGACCCTCCGCCTCCTTCCTCCTCGCGCTGCTCTTCTCCAGCTTAACGGCCGGAGCGCAATCAACGCCAGCGCAGAGGCTGTCGAATGCCAAGCGGAAGCCGGGCGCTTTGCCAGGCTCAATGGCCACGGCGCCAGCGCCCCCGGCGCCGGGCGAGAACAAACCTCGCCGTTTCTTCAACCGGACGAACCTGGCGCTGTTTACGGGCGTGGCGGCGGCGCGCGTGCTCGACTTCACCTCCACCGAGCATTTCCGCGAGCGCGGCCACAACGAGGTGCTGCTGACCAATTCTATTGTGGACAACAAGCCGCTGTTTGCCGGCATTGAGGCGGCCGGCTTCGCCGTCTCGGTCGCGGTAGCCTATTGGCTCTACCGCAAGGGACATTACAAGCTCGAACGCTGGGTTTCGATCGCGCATATCGCGGCGGCAGGGGCGGGCGACGCGCGCAATTACACGCTGGGAAGCTCGACGGCGGCGGGAGGCCCGTGAACCGGAGTGGATGATCTCCGCCGCCTCGATTTGCGTCAGGTGGTGATGTTCTTGCGGCGGTCAGCATCTCGGGCCCGTGAACCGGGAGCTCGATGGATGGCCAAAGGGCCTGACATGCGCGAAGGCGCGCAGAACGGGAAGCTGGGCGCGCGCCGGGGATTAACCGAACTTGCTTCTGAAAGACAACACGGGTGGAGGTGGAAGGTGGAAACTAGCAAATGGGCTCGAGTGGGGCTGATGGCCGTCGCCGTGGGGTTGCTGTGCGGGGCGGGGGCGGGCGAAACCTTCGCTCAGCGGATTCCCGCCGTCGCCTGGAGCCGGGGAATCGGCGAGCCGCTGGAGCATCCGGGCGTCACCAAAGTGCCCGGCAACATTGACGATGGTTACTGGCAAGGCACGCCGCTCGGAGGGTTCGGGGCGGGCGCTATCGGGCGAACCTACCGCGGGGATTTTGCCGTTTGGAATTTGAAAGTCGGCGTTCATAAATACCAATCCGTGCCGGCCGACGCCTTCGCCGCCTTTGAACAGCCGGAAGGCGAGAAGCCCTCCGCCGTGGTGCTGCGCGCCGGCAAACCCGGCCACGCGCTTTCGGCGTGGAATTGGGATTATCCGGCGGGGGCGGGAAAATACTCCGCGCTTTTCCCCAAAGCCTGGTTCGATTACGATTACGCGCCGTTCCCCGTTCACCTGGATTGCGAGCAGTTTTCACCCATCCTGCCGAATAATTACAAAGAAACCAGCTATCCGTTGGGCGTGTTTGCGTGGCACGCGAAGAACACATCGCAGAAACCCGTGAAGGTTTCCATCCTGTTTTCGTGGGTGAACATGGTGGGGTGGTTCGCGCAATTCGGGCCGCGGCTGGATCCGGAATTCGGTTCGGGCGATTACGACCGGGCTTTCTCCGAGAAATTGGCCGATGGCAAGACGATGACCGGCATCGAGTTCGACCGAGCGCGCTCCGGGCCGCCCCAGACCGATGCCGACGGGCAGTTCGTGATCGCCAGCCTGGCGGGCGGCACAACCCATATCACTTATCAGACGACGTTCGACGCCAACGGCGACGGGGCCAGCGTGTGGAAGACGTTTGCGAAAAACGGCACGCTGCACGATCTTCCGCACAACTGGCTGAGCTCGGGCGGAAACGCCATCGGCGGCGCGATCGCGGTCAGCTTCACGCTGGCGGCGGGGGAATCGAAAGAAATACCGATGGTGCTGGCGTGGGATTTTCCCATCGTTCAGTTTGGGGCGGGGCGGCGGTGGTGGAAGCGCTACACGGCGTTTTTTGGAACCTCGGGCGACGCGGGCCGAAGGATCGCCGCGGCCGGGCTGGAGAATTACCGCCGGTGGAGCGAAGCGATTGACCGCTGGCAGGAGCCGATCGTTTCCGACGCCTCCCAACCCGCCTGGTACCGCGACATGCTGTTCAACGAGCTGTACGATCTGGTGGACGGCGGAACATTTTGGGAAAACGGCGAGGTCGGCAAACCCTCGACGCCGCCGTATCATCATTTCACCTATCTAGAATGTTTTGATTATCCGTATTACTCGACTTTAGACGTGCGCTTTTACGGTTCGTGGGCGCTGCTGAAACTTTGGCCGAAACTGGAAAAAGAGGAGATGCGCCAGTTCTCGGACACGGTGCCGCTCGATTACCACCAGTACCAGCAAATTGGCTGGGATCACTCGATTGCCCCGCGCAAGGTGGCGGGCGCGCTGCCTCACGACCTCGGCAGCCCCATCGAAGATCCCATTCTGAGGGTGAACCAGTATAATTGGCAGAACATCACGGTGTGGAAAGACCTCAACAGCAAATACGTTCTCCAGGTGTGGCGGGACTTTGACTTGACGGGCGCGGACGACACGGCGTTTCTGAAATATTGTTGGCCGCGAGTGAAGGAAGCGCTCGATTACTTGAAGCAATTTGACACGGCTGGCGACGGCCTTCCGCAGAACCAGGGCATTCCCGACCAAACCTACGACACCTGGCCGATGCGCGGCACGAGCGCCTATTGCGGCAGCTTGTGGCTGGCCGCGCTCAAAGCCGCCGTCCAGATGGCGGACAAAATGGGCGATCGGGCGGCCGCCGAAAAGTATCAGGCGTGGTACAACAAGGCGCAGCCGAATTTTGTGAAAGAGCTGTGGAACGGGAAGTATTTCAATTACGACACGGGCAGCCCGTATAAATCGAGCATCATGGCAGATCAACTGGTGGGGCAATGGTACGCCAACCTGACCGGCCTCGGCAACCTAGTGCCCAAGGCCATGCAGCGGAAAGCGCTGGAGACGGTTTTTACCCATAACGTGGAGGAGTTCCAAGGTGGCCAAATGGGCGCCGTCAACGGCATGAACCCGGACGGCACGCTGATCCGCAACGATCAAGCGCAGGAGGTTTGGACCGGCGTGACGCTGGGCCTGGCGTCATTGATGAAGTCGGAAGGCATGACCCAGCAGGCGTATAAGACGGCGTGGGGAATCTACAACGTGGTCTATGTGAAAAAGGGGTATTGGTTTCGGACGCCGGAGGCTTGGGACGCCACGGGAAACTTCCGCGCGCAGACTTACATGCGCCCGCTGGCCATCTGGGCCATGGAGTATTGAAGCAGCTTGGAAGCTCTCCGGCAGGGAGATGGGGGTCTCTGCCGGAGGCGGGGGACGGTCGTGCTCATCCTCGACATTGGCTGCGGAAAGAAGAAACAGGAGCCGCGCGCCATCGGAGTTGACCGGGAACGCGGCTCGGCGGCGGACGCGCGGGCGGAGCTGGCGCGGTTTCCCTGGCCGCTTCGAGATAACTCGGCCGATTGCATTTATCTCTCGCACTTTCTCGAGCACCAGCCGGATATTTTGCGCGCCATGCGGGAAGTGCATCGAATCGCCAAAGACGGCGCGGAGGTCATCATCATCACCCCGCATTACACTTCGCTCGATTCCTACACCGACCCGACGCACCTCTACCATTTGGGGTTTCATAGTTTTGATTATTTCGCGCAGGCGGAGTTTGAAAATTTCACTTACCGCTCGGGGGGATTTCGGATCCTGGAACGGCGGCTGACCTTTGGCGGCAACCTCTTGCTCGATAATCTGGCGCGAGGGTGCGCGGCGGTCTCGATGGATTTTTATGAAAAGCACCTGGCTTGGATGCTGCCGGCGCGAAATATTTATTGCCGGCTTCGAGCGGTAAAGGAAAAGTCCTGAACCTTCCGGCCGAAGGGGCGCCGCTTGGGGTTCGATGAGCGGAGTTTGAAGAATCAAAAATCAAAGGGAGAAATTCGCTATGAAGGAATGGATGACGTATCCAGCGATCGAACGGGCGTCGGAGCCTCCGAGGGGGATGGAGCGAGGCGCGCTGCAAGCGGCGGCGCGCGCCGGTCTTTTGCTTTTGGCCTGCTCTTGCCTGGCGTCGCGGGCGCGAGGCGCCACGCTTTCCTCCGCGGCGACCGGGCTCTCGGCTGAGCTCAACCCAACGACGGGCGAATATCAAGTGGCCGCTCGCCACCCCGCGTGGAGCTTCAGTGGCAGCTTGGGAAGCGCGGCCCAAGCCGTTCAAACGACCCGAGGCCGAGACCGCTTGGGCGCTTACGAGCAGATGAGCTTCACTTGGCGAAGCGGGCAAATTCCGTTAGGTGGGATGGTCCGGCTCTATCAAGACCGCCCCGTCATTCTGTTCCGGTACACCTACTTGAAGGCAACCCGTCCGCCCTCGGCCGCGTTCCCCAGCTTTACCGGCATCCCCGGGAATCTGTACCACTTCAGCTACCAAAATCGCCCCTTCGCGCCGCCGCAGTTCAAGCTGGGGCAGTACGGCACTCCGTGGTTGCTGTTTGACGGCAAGGCGAACGCCGTAGTTATCTCACCCGCGTCGCATTTTATCATCGCGGCGATGCGCGGCGACGGAGAGCATCTGATCGCCAGCGGGCTGAACCATCGGCTTCCGAGCGTGCCGGCGGGCTTCCGCCAACAGACCTTGATGACCATCACGCCGGGCATCCGGCGCGCGTGGGAGGCGTGGGGGTCTGCCCTCACCGATCTCGGCGGAAAGAAGCGTCCGGGCAACGAAAGCGACGTGACGCTCAAGTACTACGGCTATTGGACCGACAATGGCGCGCACTACTACTACCGATACGATCCGAAGCTGGGATACGAAGGCACACTCGAGGCCGTCATGGCGCGCTATCGAAAGGAAAAAATTCCCGTCCATTACCTCCAACTGGATAGCTGGTGGTATGACAAATCCTATCCCGGCATCGGGCCGAGCGACACCACGGGCCGGTGGAAGTCCTTTGGGGGAATCATGCGGTATCACGCTGACGCGACGCTTTTCCCACAAGGGCTGAAAGCGTTTCAGCAGTCGGTGGGGCTGCCGCTGGTCACGCACAGCCGCTGGATCAGCCGGAATAGCCCCTACCGCAAGAATTACCGGATCTCCGGCGTGGCGCCCATCGGCATGAGATGGTGGGATCACATCACTGCCTACCTCGAATCGAGCGGCGTGGTGACCTACGAGCAGGATTGGCAGAGCTTGATTGATCCGCGATCGCCCGCCTTCAGCAACACGATTGACACGGGCAAGGAATTCTATGACCGGATGGCGGCGGCCTGCCAGCGGCACGGCCTGACCATGCAGTATTGCATGGCGCTGCCGTGCGATTTCCTCCAGGGCAGCCGCTACAGCAACCTGACGTCCATTCGCGTGAGCGATGACCGTTTTTCACGGTGGCGTTGGAGGAATTTTCTCTACACCTCGCAGCTCGCGGAGGCGATCGGCTCATGGCCGTGGCCGGACGTTTACGACAGCTATGAAACCGATAACATGTTGCTCGACGCGCTCTCGGCGGGTCCGGTCGGAACAGGCGACGCGCTGGGGGCGGAAGATCGGAAGAACATTCTCAAGGTGGTGCGCGCCGACGGCGTGATCGTCAAGCCGGACGTGCCGATCACGCCGCTCGACCGCATGTACATTGCTGATGCGACGCCGCGGCGCTCGCGCTTGGGCGTGATGGCGGCGCGCAGCCTGGGCGGAAGGACGCGGGGCGCCGACTCGCCCTTCATCGGCAGCGCATGGACGAAGGATGGATGGCTCCGAACCGCCTACGTTTTCGCCTTCAGCCGTTCGGGACAAGTTCACCAGGCGGCGCGCTTTAGCCCCAAGGAAGCCGGAACGCGCGCGCCGGCCGTCGTCTATAACTACTTCGAGCACGTGGTTCGGCGAGTGGGACGCGGCCAGGATTTTGCCGCCAGCCTCGGTCCGGGTGAGGCTGCCTACTATATCGTCGCGCCGGTCGGGCCGAGCGGCATCGCGCTGTTTGGCGACAAAGGCAAATTCGTTTCGATGGGAAAAGAGCGAATTGCTTCGGTCGAAGAGGGCTCGCGCGCGGTGACCGTGAAGGTTTTGCTGGCGCCGGGCGAACATTCCGTCACGCTGTTTGGCGACGCGCCCTCGAAGCCGACGGTGACGGTTGAGGGGGGCCGGGCGGGCGCCGTCACCTATCACCCGAGTGACGGGTATTTTTCCGTCCGCGTCACGCCGGAAATGGGCGCGCCACCCGTCACGATAAATGGAGATCCAGTGCGCGAGGTTTCGGCAACGTTCGGACGCGGATAGCGCGGCCTGCCGCGCGCCGGACGGCGCCAGAGGCAGCGCTCGCATGGGCCGTCGGCGCGCGAGGAGTGATTTTCAACGGGCCGCCCATTTTCGGAAGCCTGACGCGATTCGCTCAGCCCAGCGCGGGGACGGAACGGCGGCGCTCCACCGCAGCAGCCCTGCGGCGGTCGAAGTAGCGGCTGTAGATGCCGATCATCACCTTGAGGGACCAGTGGGCCAGAAATCCGCCTTTCTTGGCCTTCACGCTGTCCGCTGAGACGCCCTGCCCGCCGTAAATTTTTCGGAAAGCTTTGCACCCAAACAGGTAGGCGATCTTGCCCGCCAGCGGCCAGGAGCGAGCCTCGCCGTTCTGGATCCGCCGAAGCGAGGCGCGGAAGGAATAATAGGTGTCCCAGCATCTTTCATTTTCGGCGAGCAATTGCTGGGGGGTGATTTGAGCATGGTCAATGATTTCGACCGGCTTGAGCGGCTTCAGCCAGTAGCGGTCCACCTTGAGCCGGGTTGTGTGCTTGGGGACGTAACCCGGTTTGTCCTGATGCTTCAGGTCGCTGACCATCTCATAAAAATCTTTTGTCCCCGGGTAAGGGGCGTAAAAGGTGAACTGGGCCGCCATGGCGCCCGAACCCAGGGCGAACTTGCGCATGGTTCGAATCGTCTGAACGGTGTCCGACTCCAAGCCGCAGATGACCGAGCCGAGGATCCAGATGCCGTGCTCCTGAATCGTGTGGATGGCGTCCACCATTTTCTGGCCCACGGGATTCCACTGTTTACCGGCGCTCTTGAGCCCCTCTTCGGAAAAGGACTCAACCCCGATCAGCGCCCCGCGGACGCGCATTTTGTCGTGCATGGCGGTCAGATATTCCTCATCGGTGACGGCCTCGGCGGTCATCTGCGTCACGCCGAACATGTCGCGCGGAACGGCGCGGTCGTACTCATCAAACAATTTGAACCGCTCTTCGCGGACCTGCTCCAGCTCCTTGCGCTTGGCGGGGCTGGGCTCGCGGGCGATGCGGCCTAGCGTCGCCGGGTTGAAATTGTCATCGGCGAAGAGCAGGCATCGGTAACCCATGCGATAGAGCTCATTTGCTTCCTCGATGATTTTGTCGTTCAGGCGCTGGCGCGGGCGCCGTCCGTCCGTGACCCAGACGGAGCAAAAGCTGCAATTTTCCGGACAGCCCGCCACGGTTTGGACTGAAGGGAAAAAGTATTTCGAGGTGTCGAGGAGGTCCCATCGCGCCGGGAGCATGGCTTCGCCCGGCAGG
Organism: Acidobacteriota bacterium; assembly: GCA_021827255.1. GTDB lineage: Bacteria > Acidobacteriota > Terriglobia > UBA7540 > UBA7540 > JAKCCV01. Next base: position 7,478 of record JAKAWO010000082.1, read on the forward strand.
CGCCCGCCGTCGTAGCGGCGCTGGAGCTTGCCGTCGAGGACATCCTGAATGACCGTGGGCCAGACCACATCGCCGTTGCCGGTGATCACGGCGTCAGCGCCCATTTCGATCGGCTCCAGAGGAAAAATTGTGGGGTGAACCCCTCCCATGATCACCGTCGCGCCTTTTCGCTTGGCGGTGGCGAGGGTTCGGTAGCCGGAAAGGCAGTTCCCTGTGTTGATCCCGATGCCGACAATGTCGCCGGGGTGGATAATATCCGGGTTGAGCCTTTGAATGGTCTCATCCACAATAACTGGCTCGCCGAAAACGTCCGGCGGAGTGGCCTGGGCAATAACAAAAAGCCAGCGGGGCGTGATAAAGCTGTATCCCACCGTCGAATTTGCGGGATTCACCAAAATGAGTTTGGGCATTTCCCTCCTTTCCATGCGCGACTACGAGTTGCAGAATTCAAAAGCGCAGGTCTCGGCTGCTCCCGGCGGGTAACCGGAAAAGCGTAACCGTTCCGCCCGGCGACGAGACTGCGGCAGGCCGCCAAAGCCTTCCAGTCCGCCTGCAACGTGCAACCTTCCGATCAATCTTCTGGCCGCTCCCTGCGATGGCGGCCGGATGTCCCGGGTCGTCGAAGCCGAGCGATCTGAACTTCCCCTGCGCCCAAGGGCAGGAACGGCAGGGGCGCCCGATGACTTGGCGATTCCATCGCCTTCGCGCTAAGGGAACCAGGGTATTTCAGGGATTAATTCGCGTAGGTCACCGTTAGCGAAAGAATAAGGAACGCTCATCGAGTCTCAAAAGCGCGGCCGCCTGACTCCATCGAGCTGCCAACTGAAAGCCCGCTGCAAACCGCTCGTAAGTATAAACTAAGCATAGGGGTTTGCAAGGGAAAGTTTTGCGGAACCGGACGCCGCGCCCGGGGAGGTTTTGGCGCCTTGCCCAGACGGAAGAGCCTCGGCGGCCAATCTCAAGCCTGGCGGGGTGGCAGGAGCTACCGCAAAATGCCTCGACCGTGCCCGACAGCTTTACATAAATTTAACCCGGGCGAGGAAACGGCGGGGCGCGAGTTGGCGTCCAACTTTGTATGGCAAACGAATGTCCGGTCGGCGATTCATGGACGCCGAAGGTGGAGGCAAGGATGACGGAGGGAACGCGAAGGGCGTTTGGGTTGGACGATAGTTACCTATTGAAGTGGAGAGCCGGCGGCCGCTCCGACCGGGCAAGAACGCTGTTGTTTGTGGCCGGGGTCTCCATTATGATGCTGGTCGGATTCAAGATGCTGTCCGGAGCTGCGCTGCCGCAGCGCGGCGGGCCGCGAAGGCGCGGGCCCATGGGTCCAAACCAAGAACTGGCGCGGCTGAGCAAACGCCTTCATCTTACGGCGGCGCAGAAAGCGCAGATCAAACCCATCTTGAGGGAACAGCGCCGGGAGATGATGGCCCTGCGGCAGAAGGCTTCGCTCTCGCGTGAAGATCGAATGGCGAAGTTTCGCGCCATTCACCAGCGGACGGCGGATAAAATTCGCTCCGTGCTGACGCCCGCGCAGCAGAAGCGATTCCAGCGCATGCAGCGCGCGCGGCTCCGGCGGTTCAGAGGCCGACCGCCAAAATAGCCGACGGGCATGGGCAAATCCTGGGGACCCGCGGCGTCCGGAAGACGCCCATACTCCAACCTGTCACGACGGAGGCCTATGAAAATCGCTCTGGCGGTTCTTGTGGTTTCGCTCCTGGGAAGCGCTCCCGGTTGGGCGGTTCTCGGGGAGTATCAAAATTCGGTAGCCTCGGACCAGCACCGCCTGCGCGCTCAGGCGCAGGAGACGGTTCGGCAGGGCTATTCGGTCGAGCAACTGAAAACGGCGGACGGCAGGACCGTCCGCGAATATGTTTCGCCGGCGGGCATCGTCTTCGGGATCGCATGGCAAGGACCCACGATGCCCGACTTGCGGCAGTTACTGGGTTCCTACTTTGCCCGGGTGCAGCAGGCCGCCCAGTCGCGCCAACGGCGGCGCGGGCCGTTGGTCGTGACCACCAAGGACTTTGTGTTTGAGAGCGGAGGGCACATGCGGTTCTTCCGCGGGCGCGCTTACGTCCCCAGCCTTTTGCCCAAGAGCTTATCGGCGGAGGTGGTGCGATGAGGCGACCCCACGGATGGCGCGCAAGGCTCGCGCTCTACGCTCTCGTCCCGGCGGCGCTGGTGGGTCTGGCGAGTTGCGGAGGGGGCGGTTCGAGTCGCCCCCCAGCCTCGACCACTCCGGTGAGCAATACACAACCCATTGAAGCCAATTTCGGTCCTGCCAATAACTACACCAACGGACTTTTCACCAACGTCACGATTTGCGCGCCGAGCAGCTCGAATTGCCAGACCGTCTCCGACGTGCTCGTGGACACAGGCTCCGAAGGACTGCGCCTGCTTTCCTCCGCCGTGACGCTTTCGCTGCCCGCCGAGACGGATTCGAGCGGCAACGACCTTCAGGAGTGCATGAGCTTTGCCGATGGCTCTTACCTCTGGGGTCCCGTCGTGAGCGCCGACGTGCAACTGGCCGGAGAAAAGGCCTCCTCCGTGCCGATCCAGATCGTCAGCGCCCCGCCTTCGTTCGCCGTGCCCAACTCGTGTACGAGCGGCGGCGGGCCCGATGAGAACACGGTCGCTTCGCTCGGAGCGAACGGCATTCTGGGGATCGGGAACTTTCGGCACGACTGCGGCGGCGCGTGCACCTCCTCGTCCACCGCCCCGAAGCTCTACTACCTTTGCCCTAACTCCGTCTGCCAGTCGGTCACGGTTGCGCTCACGGGCCAGGTCCAGAACCCGGTGTGGTTGTTCGCGCGAGATAACAACGGGCTCTTGATTTCAATGCCCTCGGTTTCCGCCGGCGGAGCGCCAAGCGCCTCCGGGTCGCTGATCTTCGGCATTGGAACGCAGTCCGACAATGCGCTCGGCAACGCCGTGATTTACACGACCGACTCCAGCGGCAACTTCCAAACCACGTATAACGGCATAGCCTACAGCAGCAGCTTTATTGACTCCGGGTCGAATGCTATCTTTTTCCTCGACCACGCCACGCTCGG
>JAKAWO010000083.1 GCA_021827255.1 Acidobacteriota bacterium
CGAACCCACGCCATTGTAGGCGAGTGCCCTCGAGAGCCCGCTCAGGCACGCCGATGGCCGCCGCAAGCGCGGCGCGGTCTTCCAAAACTCGGCCTTGCGCGGCGTGCCCGGCCATCCGAATGTTGAAAAGATTCGTCTCAGCCGAGGCAACCGCAGGACGCGCAATCTCGCCCGCTACCCATTGCGCGCGGAACCCTTGAACTTGCCGGGCTTCGAGGCCCGTCTCTGCCGCGGCGAGTGCGGCCTGCTTCTGGTCGAAAAAGTAATTGACCAGCGCCGTCCGCACTCCACTCCGAACCTTCCATGCCATGGCGGCCAGGTTGAAGCGCGGCGCTTTGCTGAGCGCCGCGGCTTGCTGGATTTTGTAACCCCGGCGCCCGGCGGTCTGGATCGGAACATCAAACCGAAGCCCCAATAAATAAGGGCTGGGAATGCCTGGGCGCAGCGTCACGGTTGGATTCGGCCGCTCACCCGCGGTGATGATGGCTGCCTTGGCCGCTTCGGCTTGGTCGCGCGCCACCTGCATCTGCGGATTGAAGTAATAAGCCGCCAGCGCCAGCTCGTTCAGGTTCCAGGATTTGAGCGGCCAGGAGGTGAGTTTGGTGTTCTGCTCCATAAACCGCCGCAGCCCCGGATCGCTGAGCGAACGGCTTTCAAGCCGACGGGCCTCGAGGGCAGGGACGATCGGCTCGGGATGATAGCGCTCGACGGGAGCGCAGGCGGTAAGCGCGAGCGCCACCACACCGGCTACGATGAGGAAACGGACCGACTTCATAAAACGCACTCCTTCCCGCCACAGCAGAGAGGCGCCGCAGCGTGCGGAGATCGAATGAAACGTTCCTGCGGAGGAGCAGCAGGGTCAGAAGGCGGACCTTCTGCTGCCCCGGCGTGTCGCGGCGCGGAGAAAACGCCAGTGCCCGCATCCGGACGCCAAGCAGAATTTATTTGGAAAAGAATTAAATGCGAAGGGGAACTGGAGGTGAGTGAGCCGCGTCAAAGCGCGCGCTGAAGGCTGTGGACCGCACCGAGCACGCTCTCAAGCCGCTATCGGCAAGGCGCCGAAGCGTTTTGGAAGCTGACGCGCGCGCCGGGCGCCATTTCCGCGCCGCGGCCATGCCAAGGCCAAAAGCGGCCGCCAGTAAAGCGATGCCGCCGCCCGCGTTGTTGGTGATGTCGTGGAATTCCTGGCGCGGCGGGTCCCAGAAATCACAAGTCTCGGCGACCGGGCCGGAAACGTACCACCCCAGCCACAGGAGCACCACGATGCTGAGCCACCGAGTTTCCACAACGGAAAAGATGCTATCACAGTTGGCGCGGGTTGGTCATCGAGAATTGCTGGCGTACCATTTCTTAATAACCGCCATGGCGGGTTTTCCCCAGGGCGTCAGCGAGCTGTCGCGCGGCCCGCCAGCTCCGTTGGTGCCCACTTTCCACCAGTACATGCCCTCGAACCACGGCTGACGATAAAAGGCGCGAAAAATCGCTTCATAGCAGCGCGCTTGGAGGGCGAGCGCCACCGGCGCGCCGGGTGAATCGTCCCAAGGGCGCCGGTTCGCGCCCGCCATGCTGGGAAAACCGGCTTCCGTGAAAATAACCGGCTTATCAAATCTTGTTTGCACGGCTTCGACCCGGGCAACCACGGAGGCGGTTGAAAGGTCCGCCGGCAGCGGATAATAATCCTGCAAGCCAATGTAATCGAGCGCGTCCCAGAACTGAATGCGCTCAAACTCGCCGCCGAAACTCGCCGCGTAAGTGAGCGGGCCGGGATAGAGCATTCGCACTCGAGCGATGATCTTGCGCCAACCGGCGGCGTCGGCCGAGAGGCGAACAAATTCCCCGCCCACACAAAAAACATCCGCGTGGGCTTGAGTAGCGAGCCGCGCGTAGTGGTCAATGAATTTTGCATAAGCCGCAAACCATTCATCGCGCTGGGCGGCGGAATGGAATCTCAGATCGCCAGCGTAACGCGCCCCGCGCACCCACATTCCCGGCTTCAGCATCACCTTCATGCCGAGCGCGTGCGCCACGCGAGCCATTTCACGGACGCCTTCGTCGCTCTCCCAACTGTGCCGGCCAAAGCCGCCGATCCGAACCGAGCCGACCCGCGTCCAGCCATACGGAATCAGCGCCACGGCGTTCACGCCGTAACCCTTGAGAGCCTTCAGCATTTCGCGCGCATCAGAGGAACCATAAGGGTCCGGAAACTCGGCGGAAAAGTTCACGCCCTTCTGGAAAAAGATTTTCGGGTAAGGCGCGTCCACCGGGTTCGGCGGATAGGCCGCCAAAGCAGCGAGATTAGCAGCTTGCTGCCGCTCGCGAAAAGCCCGGCTGAGCCGCGGCCCGCCCCAGGCGAGACCAGCCGCCAGCAGGATCGTCGTGGCCGCTCCCCAGAGTGCTGGCTTCAAGCTGGGGGCTATGGGTTCGGAGGGCGCGCGCGGCCCCGGCCAACTCATAAGAACCGCCGCTGGAACAATCGCCAGTAAGGTCAAGAAATCCCAATATCGCGGTGGGCCAAAAGAGCCCCTACGGAAAATATCGCGCAACAGGAGCCAGCCCGCTGCAGGAAGAGCGACGGCAGCCACGACGCTCGCCACGCGCGCCCAGTACCGAGTCAAACACCAGCCGGAAAGCATCCACATTAAACCCAAACAGAGCGCACCAAAAAAGATGACGGCTTCGATGGCGCCGGCGAGGTGAATGGGACCAAACGGCCTCGGACCCAGGATCGTCTCGAGCGCAGCCTCAGCGAGGACGGCCACGCCAAGCCCGACGAGCACTCGAAACAGCCCGCGAAGCCGTCGAACAAGCGCCGCGCCCACAAGCATCGCAGCCACCACCGCGATTAGCAAATTCTCTCGGGGGATGAAGTGAAAGTCCTGCGGATGGGCGGCGACGTTCGGCGGCGCGCTCCAAACGAGCGTCCGTCCCAACGAGATTTCAAGCAACTTCAGGCGATAGCCGAGCAGCAGCGCGGCCAGAAGCGGAGTCACAGCGAACAACAGAAATTGAGCGAGCCACCAGAACGGAAAATAGAACGTCAGGCAGGCGAGCCAGATTCGGACCCATCGCGGCTTGATCCATTGCACATTCATCTTGGACGCGCCCGGAGGCCGCCGGGCATCAGAAAAATAAGAATCGAAGTCAAAGATTTTGCCAGAGCATGGCGCCAAGCCGCTCGCCTTTACCGGCTGGACGCGCGCGGCGCGCGGGCAAGTTACGCCAACTCGACGATAGCGTAGGTTTCAAGCTGCGGCAGCGCGAATTCCAGTCGCCCGTTCCGCGCGCTCACGGGAAGCGCGGCCACCTCCGGCGCGTCCGGCGAGTAAAGGCGAGCGCGGCGCGATTTGCGCGCGCCGGGCAGGCGAGTCGAAACCTTCACATTCCTGATTTCCGGCGTTCGCTCCGCGTCGTAGTTGATGAGATGAAGTAGAAAAGCATCGCGGGCCGGCTGAGCCAGGAAGCTCACGGTGACGATGCTGGGGGCCTCAACGCTCACGGCGGCCGTGCCCGCCCAGCCAATAGCGCTCGCAAGTTCGTCGGCGTTGAGCGGAAGCTTCCAGAAGCGGCTGGACATGGGTCCGGCAGGCGGCTTTTCGATGGCCGGGCGCACTTCAGATAGATAGGCGACACGGCCCTGCCCCACGCTGCGGCGAGTCGCAGGGGGAAAGGCCGGAGGCGCGCCCCCCACAGCGAGCTGGCGCGCAGGCGCGTGAACGCCGAAAAGATCCGCGAGCTCAAAATCACCCCGCAAGTCACGGTGCTCGGTGTAAAGCGAAGTCCATTCGGTGGCTACCAGGCCACCGCCCCGCCGGACAAACTGGCGGATCGCATCGCACTCGGCATGGCTCAAGGCTTCCTGGTCGGCGAGCGCCAGGACGCGATAGCGCGCCAGGTCTTTGAGATCAAAAAGGATGTCAAAGGGAATTTTGGCTTGGATCAAAGCCTCTTCAAACAGCCAGGTGCTCTGATAAGGCCGGTCGTTGTTGAAGGCAAGCGAGGCAAAGCTGTGCAGAACGGCAACCTCGGCTGCGCTCGTGACGCCCCGAAAGAGGTGAAAGTTCTTGAGGAAAAATTGAATGTAACGGCGCGGACCGGCCGGCAACTCCTGAACGCTCAAGATTCCGCCCGCCATCCCCAGGCATTGGCGATTGTAGGCCATCGCTTCCGCCATTTCGAGCTTCATTTGCGCTTCGGTCACCGGCGGGCCGCCGTAACGAACGCCCGTGTAAGTAAAAATATGGTTGCCGCGCCCCGTGGCGGCGAGATAAGTGCGAATCTTGGAGATCAGGATGCCGTCCGGCGTGACGCGCGCGTCGTTGCCTTCTTCGGTCCACACGGCCTGGGTGTTGGCGAGGAGGCGGGGATAATCCACACCCTGATACCAGCAAGTATTGGAACCGTTAAGGCCCGAACTCGGGTTGCACTCGACCGCGACAGTGGGATTGAGGCTGTGGATGAACGCAGCCATTTCCTGATAATAGCGGGCGAGTGTCTGGCAGCGAAACGTGGTCCAGTCCTGAAAAAGCGGATCGTTGATCTCCCGCAGCGGCCAGTCGCACTTGGGAGGATGCACAAATTTGGGGTCACGCAAGCCGAAGCGCCGGCGGAGCTCGGCGGGGGTGTACTGCGAGCTTAAATAGCGGCGAAACTCCTCGACGGCCAACGGATGCAGAAAAATCGGCGGCGCGCCCTGCAGGCTGGTGTTGTCAAAGTGGATGAGGTCGGCTTTGACTTCCTCGACCGCAATCCGCAGCACGAGCCGAATATAATTGCGATAGCCGGGGTGCATGAAATAGACCCGCTGGCGGAAGGTTTGCCGGTCGTAAATCACCGGACGGCCCAGGAAATCGGGCACAAACCATTCCTCGGCATCCGGTTGCTCGAGCAAAAAGGTTTCATAGACGATCGTGCTGCCGACGTAAACGCCGACTTTGATACTGTGCTGGCGGCAGAGAGCCGCCAGACGGATGGTGTCCTCGATGTAGCGCCGCTCGGCTTCGAGGCCAAAACCTTTGAAGAAATGCAGAATCGCCATGGTGACGCCGAGCTGTTTGAGCGCCAGCACCGTTTCTTCCGTGTGCTCGCGGCGATAGTCCTCATCGAGCCAGACGGGCACACCGCCTACGCGGCGCGGGAAGATGGGCGCGTCATCCCAGTTGCCGACGAGCACGACGGGCCAATCGTCCATCCAGCCCGGCGCGATCGGACTGGCCGCTAGCTGCGCCGTCTCCTGACCCGAGGCGAGAGTCGGAAGCAAGGAAGTGGCAACCGTCGAGGCAAGAAATTCCCGGCGATTGACCCTCCCGATTTTCGATTTTGGGTTGCGTGGCATGGAATCTTAGCTCCTTTCCGGCGCGCGTTCCGAGCCGCCAGGGCAAAGATGCGCAGGGCGCGCTCGAAAACTCGCCATCCTATGCGATTGCTGGTGAAGATTCCAGAACTTCGTTTGGGCGCCCATCTCGCACCGAGCGCAGTGAATTTACACAAGCTTTAAGTTCAGAAGGCGCGCGCGGAGCCATAATTCTGAGTGGAGGCAGGCCGCTGAACGACGAAAGACGCGGACGAGCCTCCGGACGGACTCGAAAGGCTCAATGCAGAGATCCGAGCCGTCACATCGTGGGGGTTGAACATGAAAAGACTATTGAGCAGCATGGCGATGGGAATCGTGCTTTCGAGCGTAGGGATGGCCCAGAGCGTTTCCTCCGGGCCCGCGCCGAATCTGCCGCAGAAACGAGGCGTGATGATGAGCGTCCGCGGTCCACGCGGCCCGATGATGAGGTTCCGCGGAGGGATGGCGCGCCGTTTCCGAGGGCAGAGGATGGCCCAATGGTGGAAGAATCCGTTCATCGAACGGCGAATCGGCTTAACCAGCCAGCAGGAGCATCAGCTCGGCAAAATTTATTTCCAGAGCCGCTTGCAAATGATTGACCTGCGAGCGGGCCTCGAAAAGCAGCGGCTCCTGCTCCAGCCAATGCTGCAAGCCGAGCGCCCGAACCAGGACCAAGTCCTCGGTCAGATTGACAAGATCGGACAAGCGCGCACTGCGCTCGTTCGAGCGCGAATTGAGGCGATGCTCGCCACTCGGAACGTGCTGACGCCCGAGCAGTGGCAGAAATTGCGCCAGGCGCGGCAGTGGAGGCCACGGCCCATGACGATGCGGTTTCGCACCGGCCCCGGTTCCCGCCCATCTACGCCGCTGGCGAGGCCGGGACGTTAGTCGCCCTGAATTATTAACCTTGCAAGCCATTTTCCGGGAGGTTCATCCGGCCTCCCGGACCCTTTTCACTCCGACGACAAGCAGCCATCCATAGACCGGCGCGTACTCGAGCGCCAGCATCAGCAGCGAGTTACGGTAAGGCAGTCCGGCGGCGTAGGCGACCACGGGCGAATAGCCGAGCACGCAAGTTACGCTCATCAGCAGCAACGGCAGGCTGGGCTCGACACACAGAAAAGGCGCGAGCCACGTAAAGTACCAGGGAAAAGCGTTCGGCGAGACGAACAGCAAACCCGCCAGGATCACCAGGCACGCCCGTGCCGGCTCGAGCCGGCGCCTGAGCGCATAGACCACCAGTCCCAGCGCCAGCGTCACCGCGATGAGTTCGGCTTGCGCTCTGGAATTGCCCGCCAGGCGCAAGAGGCGAAACAGGCTGTCATTTCCTTCCCATCCCGCGGCATAATCGGAAAATCCCTTGTCAAGCCCCCAGCCCGCGCTGCGAAAGGGAAAATAGGCGAGCGCTGCCAGGGCGATAAAAAGGCCCGCGTAGGCCCATCGGGTTCGCTTCAGAAAAATCGGCAAAAAAATTGCCGAAAACAATTTTGAAAGGAATGAGAACGTCAAAAAAATGATTGAGATCGCCCCTCGGCCGAGTATGATAAAATAGAGACTTAAGGCGAGCGTGAAGACAGCCAGTGAGTCGTGATGCCCCGAAAGGGCGAAGGATACGATCACCGCGGGGTTCCAGGCATATATTAGAGCGCGATGGAGCGGTTGCTTCAGGGCGCTGAGGAGAAGCAAAACGATTGCCAATGTGGCTAGATCCAGCGCGGTGAAGGCGCGTTTGAGGTCCTGAACTGTGGCGAGCCGGGCAAACAGCCACTCGCTCAAAGGCGGATAAATCGTCGGCACGAACCGGCCAGTGGCAATCGGATGGCGAAGATTTTGAAACCGTGCCAGCCGCCTCATCGCTGGATAGACTGTGTAGGGATTGATTCCGGCGCGCTCCACGCGGCCGTCCCACTGGTACCGGTAAACGTCTTCGGTGAGGGAAGGCCGCGCCGGAAGGAGCGCGAGACGCGCCAGAACACCGGCGCCAAGGATAATGGCGAGCGGCGCGCCGCCCAGTGATATATTTTCAACGGCGAAAGTCCCGGAGAGATAGATGAGTCCCGCTAGCAGCATCAAGGCGATGAACTCCGGGACGTGCGCCGGGAGGTTCTGCTCTCGGCCGATTGCGAAAAAGATCGCGGTCAAGCCGGAGCCTAAACCCGCGAACCCCAACGTTCCTCGCCATGTCGAGGCGCCGGTTATCTTCATTTAACGTTTCCGACTCTCTGGCAACACTGGCTTGAGCGCCTGAATTTCAAATACTTCGGTCAAGGTCGAAATCTCCATGACGTTTCCGCTGCTCGCCGCCTTCATTGCCCACTCCAACCCCGTGGCGCGCTATTTTTACTTGCTTTTCCACAAGGACCCGTTCCGAGGCATCTACCAGCCGAACGCCTTTGACCTCTCAATTGAGATTCCCTACTTTACCATCCTCATCATTCTCTCGTTGTACGGGATGCACCGTTATTGTCTGACCTATCTCTATCTCAAGAATCGGCGTAATGCGCCGAAGCCAACGAAGGAATTCGCAGAGCTCCCGCGCGTGACCGTGCAACTGCCGGTCTATAACGAGCGTTACGTGGTAGAGCGGCTGCTGGAGGCGGCTTCGCAGCTCGATTATCCGCGCGACCGTCTGGAGATCCAAGTGCTCGACGATTCCACCGACGAGACGCGCCTGGTCTTGTCCCGCTTGGTCAGCGAGTACGTGCGCAACGGCATCCCTATGACGTATTTGCATCGCGACCACCGGCGCGGCTTCAAGGCGGGGGCGCTCGAAGCAGGGCTCGGACGTTCGACCGGCGAGTTCATTGCCATTTTTGACGCCGACTTCGTTCCTCCACCCGGGATTCTGCGCCGCATGGTCCACTACTTCACCGATCCCAAGGTGGGCATGGTGCAAGGCCGCTGGACGTGGATCAACCAGGATTACTCGGCCCTCACCCAGGTCGAGGCCATCATGCTGGACGGGCATTTCATCGTCGAGCATGGTGGCAGGAATTTTTCCGGCCGCTTCTTCAACTTCAATGGCACTGCTGGCATGTGGCGGCGGGCCGCGATTGAAGATGCCGGTGGCTGGGAGCACGACACTCTCACCGAGGACAGCGATTTGAGCTACCGTGCCCAGCTCCGGGGGTGGAAATTCATCTATGATCCTGCCATCGTCTGCCCCTCCGAGCTTCCCGTGGAGATGAGCAGCTTCAAAACTCAGCAGGCGCGCTGGGCCAAAGGGCTGATTCAGGTGGCGAAAAAGACTCTGCCGGCGGTGTGGAAAAGCGATCAGCGGCTCGCCATCAAGATCGAAGCCACCTTTCACCTTACAGCCAATCTCGCTTACCCGTTGATGGTCGCCTTCTCGCTGATCCTCTTGCCCGCCATGATCGTGCGCTTTTATCAGGGCTGGTTCCAAATGCTTTATCTCGATTTGCCCTTATTTATCGCCTCCACCTGCACGGTCTCCGGCTTTTACATTGTCGCCGAGCGCGCCCTCTATCCGCGCGATTGGTGGAAGCGCATGGTTTACATTCCGTTCTTGATGGCGACCGGAATCGGGTTGGCCGTGTCGAACGCCAAAGCCGTGATCGAGGCGCTCCTCGGCAAGCCCTCGGAATTCGTTCGCACGCCCAAGTACCGGGTGGAGGGACGTCTGGGGGGTTGGGAACGAAAAAAATACGTAGGTCGCAAGATGGGCTGGGTCCCACTGGTCGAGCTGGCCTTGGCAGCTTATTTTTTGGCGGTGACGAACTATGCGATTTCCGTTGAAAACTATCTTACGGCCCCCTTTTTGGCTCTATTTTTCATCGGGTACGCGTATATGGGTTCCATGTCCTTGCTACAAACGCCGTTGCGTCGGCTCTGGGCGGCTCTGCCATCCCTCGCCGGCGAGCGTTTGCGCCGCGCCGAGCCAGCCACAGAACGCCTCGGCTGACAGGCCTATCCGTGGCCGCTCCGCTGACCTCCGAGAACCTTGCGCACGACCGGAAACATCAAATATATATGGACTGGCCGCTGTGCTGAAGACCACGAAAGGACGGATTTTTATGATGCCGAATTATCCTCTGACCCGCTGTCCTAAGTGTCACAAAGCGTTCCGCCAGGAACTGCACGACGCCTCGCGGTCTCTTTCCGAACTCTCCTTGGTCACTTGCCCTTTCTGTGGCCACAGTTTTCCGCGTTTTCCCATTGAGGCTCCCTCGCATTCGACCAAGCCCGACCGCCCTTCCGACCGATAATCCGGGGGCGATGAGCCGGGATCGCGGCCTGACCGGTCTGGTCACCACGAAGGGTGAAAATGGCCGTGGGCGATTCACGCGGCTTCAACAGCGCGCTTGTTTTTGAAGGAGAACGGACACATGGAGTCTTTGGTATTGACGGGCAAACACGTCTGTCTTGAGCCACTGGAACAGCGCCACCGGGACGACCTGATGGCCGCGCTCGCCGGTGACTCTTCGCTTTATCAATGGACCTTCGTTCCCCGGACAACGGAGGAGGCCACAAAATACATCCAAACCGCGTTGGAGTGGAGCGGCGCGGGCACTTCGGTGCCGTTTGCGACCGTCCGGGCGAAGGATGGAGTCGTGATCGGTTCGACGCGCTTTTTTAATCTCGAACGATGGCCCTGGCCCCCCGGCCACCCTCGGGAAGGCCGCGGCCTTCCCGACATATGTGAAATCGGCTACACGTGGCTCGCCCCTTCAGCGATCCGGACAGCGGCCAATACCGAAGCCAAGCTGCTGATGCTGACCCATGCGTTCGAGGTTTGGCAGGTGCTTCGCGTCAGCTTCCACACTGATGTCCGCAACCTGCGCTCACGCGCCGCGCTTGAACGGATCGGCGGACGATTGGAGGGCACGTTCCGCGCTCACCGGCTCGCTTCTGATTTCACGCCGCGAGACTCCGCCCGTTATTCGATCCTGGCTGCCGAGTGGCCAGGAGTAAAGGAACGTCTGGATCCCCTCGTCAATCAAGAATGATTGAGCTTGGACTATTCGCCCTGCGGCGATATGACAGGTGTGTCCACGCATTGAAGAATCGAGTCGCCAATCGGACGCGAGAAGGAGAGCGCGAGGGCGATGCACGCGCCGTCAGCAGCCGATGTAGGCACGGCATCGTTCCAAAACCATGCCCCGCAGCCAGGAGTGCACTGACGGTGGCTGCCGACGTTGCTTTCCCACAACGGTATGATTAAGAATTGAATTCGAAG
>JAKAWO010000084.1 GCA_021827255.1 Acidobacteriota bacterium
TTCGGGCGTATCCGGCAAGATCCCATGGCCCAGATTAAAGATATGGCCGGGGCGCCCCGCCGCCTGAGCCAGGATTCGCTCCACGCGTCGGCGTATGAAGGGCGGGTCTGCGTACAACACGGTGGGGTCAAGATTGCCTTGCACTGCCACGTCGTAGCCGACGCGCTGCCAAGCGGCGTCCAGCTCTACATGGAAATCGAGGCCGATGACGTCTCCGCCCGCCCGCCGCACATCCTCCAGGAACTGCCCGGTCCCCAGGCCAAAGTGAATCACCGGAGCCCCCGGCTCAATTGCCGCAATCAACCGCCGGGAATAGGGCAAGACGTATTCGCGATAGTCCTGGGGGCCGAGGCTGCCCACCCAACTGTCAAAAATCTGCACTGCGTCAGCGCCTGCGCGGATCTGTCCGTTCACGTACTCGGCCAGGCGGTCCGCGAGGCGCTGCATCAATTCTCGCCACGCCCCGGGATCGCGGTACATCAGCCCCTTCGTGTGCCTGAAGGTCTTGGAGGCGCCGCCCTCAATCATGTAGGAAGCGAGCGTGAACGGCGCTCCCGCAAAGCCAATCAGCGGCAACGCTGGATCGAGCGCGGCGCGCGCCTTGCGAACCGCCTGAAAGACATACTCGAGCGACTCCAGCCGCTCCGCCTCGAGCACCCGGTCCACATCGTGTGATTCCCGCACTACGGGCGTCACCAGAGGGCCTTCACCCCCGTCGTACTCCAAATCAAACCCCAGCGGTTCGACGATGAGCAGAAGATCAGCAAAAATGATGGCCGCATCCACCCCCAGCTTCCGCGCCGCGGCGACCGTGATTTCCGCCACCAGGTCCGGATCCTTGCAAAGCTTCAGGAAAGGAACCTTGGCGCGCAATTCCCGGTACTCCTTCATAAAGCGTCCCGCTTGCCGCATCAGCCAGACGGGCGTTCGGTCGGTGGGCTCGCGGCGGCAGGCCTTCATGAACCGAGAATCGTGCCGCGAGCCTTCACGCGCGGCTTCGACTCCTTCAGGACTCCCGGGCCTCGCCCTGCCCGCGGGCAGGGGGTGGTCGAAGACCGAGTGAGGCAATTGTGGTAACTTCGCCGCCACCGACTTCGGCGCGCCGGGCACATCGTGCGCCAACGTCATTTGGGCGCCGGCTCCCTTTTCGCGCAAAATCTCGTCTGCCCGTCGCGCCGCCTCGAGGACCAGAACGCCCATCTTAGGGGGGCGCGCCTCCAAGTCAACGCTCACGCCATTGCGATTGAGCGCCTCCGTGCAGGTCGGCCCCACGGAGCACACCGCGCACGCCTCCAGCGCCTTGAGCAGCGGCTCGCGAAGGCCTGCTTCGGACGCCACGCTGAGCGCATGATCGGCTTGGACGCCGTTCGTAAAAAGCGTGACCCGCGCCCCGCCTTCGATAATATCCCTGAGAGTCCGCTTGAGCGGTCCTAGATCTTCCGGCAGCGCCCAGCGATAAACTGGAACCGGGAGCACCTCCGCTCCCCGCTTTTTCAGTTCTTCAAGAAAGCGCGCGTTGGGGGCGCCGTATTCCTGCACGGCGATCCGGCTGCCCTTTACCGCAAAGCCGCGGGGGTTCTCATCAATCTCCTGCAGAATTTCCCGCCACGTGTTGGGATCGGGAACCAGGATCGCAATCGGCACTCCCAGTTCCCGCAAAACCTTCGCCGGCTTCGCCCCGCGCGCGATCGTGGTAACGTTTGCAAGGCCGTGCGCGATCTGTTCCCTGGAGTATTTCGATTCGAGCGCCTCCACCAAAGCCCGCGTTCCCACTCCCGTCATGAAAACCATGCCGTCAATCGTCCCTGCAAGGAGCCTTTCTGCGAAGTCAAACGCCACCGCGTTGCTTTCCAACGGGACCTCGCGCATCGCCGGGCCCATGCGCGGGACGCCGCCGTACTTCGTAATGAGCGTCGTCAGCTCCTCCGCGCGGCGGCTTTCAAATGCCGCCACGCCTAAGCCATTCAAGCTTGGTGTCTTCACATTGCCGGCCAGAGCCATTTTGACTTTTCGCCCTGACTCCGCGCCGCCACCCGACGCGGACTCCTTCCCACCAACCCGGTCCGTGCCCTCCAATTTGAGTCTAGCAGGATTTGTTCAAACGGATGGCAGCGCTGAATCGTAGATTATCCCTCCCCATCGTCTGCGGATTGAGAATCATTCGCTCGCCTCGCCTTACCCAGGCGTCCTTAACACTACTCCTGAACATACTCTCAGGCTCTCTTTTCGATCCAGCGCGCCAACCGCGAAATACCTTCGCTAAATATATGCGGCCGCGGCAACAGGCTGAGGACCAGGTAACCTTCGCCCGGACAATCGTAAAAGTGGCCGGGGTGAACCAGCACACCTTCCCGCTCGAGCAATTCGACAGCCCAGTCTTCGTCGCTCCGGACCGAGGGCACTCGCACGACGGCGTACCAGCCGCCTTCGCTTGTCAAGCGCGTAAGCGGAGAGTTGCCTCCGAGCATTTTGTCGAGCCGCCGAAGGTTGCCGCGCGCGCGCTCCAGAATTTGCGGCTGGACGGAGCGCCGCAATTCGAGCAGAGGCGGCAGCGCCGCAGCGACCGGCACGCTGACCGAAAGATAAGTATCCGCGATGATTTCAAGTCGTCGGAGCGCTCGTTGAAGAATTTCTGGCGGCCCGTTGACCACGATCCAGGCCAGCTTCATCTGCGGGAGAGCGGAAATTTTGGAAAGTCCGCTCAGCGTGAACGTCAAAACTTCAGCCACGTCAGCGTGGCTCGTAACGCGCTGCTCGTCCGGCGCGAAGGCGTAGTCGGCAAAAACCTCGTCCGCCACAAGAGCCAACCCGCGCTCGCGGCAGGCGCCGGCCAGGAACTCCAGCTCGGATTGGCGGACGAAGGAACCGGTCGGATTGTTGGGATGAACGACCAAAACGGCGCGGCTCCGCTGGGTTGTCCGAGCCGATAGCGATTCAGTATCGATGCTCCAGCCATCTTGGTAGCGCAACGAATAGGCGACGATCTCCACGTCGTTAAGCCCCGCGAGATAATCGAAGAGCGGATAGCTAGGTTGCGGCGTCAGCACGTTATCGCCGGGATTGGCCAGCAGCCGGAAGATGTAGGTATAGGCCTCGCTGGTGGTCGTGGTTAAAAAGATTTGCTCTGGGGAGACCTGTAGGCCGCGCTCGGCGTAATAGGCGGCGACGGCCTCACGCGCCCTCAAGAGGCCGCGCGAGTCCGGCTCGTACCGGAGCGCCTCATCGCTCGAGAGCGCTGCAAGGATCGCTCGGCGATTCGCCTGAAACCCGCAGCGGGTGGGGTTGGATTCGCTCAGGTCGAGGACGGGGAGGCCGGCGCGGCGGCGTTCCGCGAGGGCCAGGCTGAGCGGGTTCGGCGTGAGCGGCCAGTTGGTGCGGGATGCGAACATGCTGTGCTGCGCGAGCGGCGACCAAGAACTTGGCGGGAACGGCGGTCCGGGCCGTGGCCGCAGAGCTTAGGCCGGTCTGCCCGTCTCATGGATGATCTTCAATAGGCCCGCCAGCGCAATCCGGGTGCTTTCCATTTTGGTCGCTCGGCGCTTGTGGTAATGCGTTTCCAGAGAGAGGGTGTGCTTGTAATGATCGCGGCGAAGCGCCTCGAACTGGCCCTTCCAGTCAATAAGGCCGCCGCCGACCGGTGCCCATTCCAACTTTCCCGTCCGCCCATTCTTCCGAACGTCTTTAACGTGCAGGTGCTCGAACAGCCCCCGCACGGCCTCATAGCCATCGGGATAGGGGGTTTCGCCGAGCATCGCGGCGTTTCCTCCATCCCAGAGGCCGCGCAAATGGGTTGAATTGAGGTCGCGCAGCAGCCGTCCGAGTTCTTTGCCGGTTCCGATGTTGCACTCGTGCTCGTTTTCGAGCGTCAGCAGGATGTCGTTCTTGCGCGCCAGCGCGGCCGCCTTCGCCAGCCGGTCGCAGACGTAAGGGTAGGCTTTTTCAGGATCAGCCGCGCGCCAGTAACTGAAGACTCGTACCTTGCTCGTTCCAAAGAAACGAGCCAGCCGAAACGATTTGTGGAGCAGGCGATCGGTGTCCTGGTCGGTGAAGTTGGCCAGGAAGGTGTCGCGCTTCTCGCCCGCTCGGGCTGGCACCTGAGGCAGGTTGTATTTGAAGACGGGCGACCCGATGTGCGAAACTTTCAAGTGGTGCTTCCGGATTAGCGCTTTCGCGCGGGCCAGCTCCGACGGCGAGAGGTTGATCACGTTCTTCTTCCATAATTGCCGCAACTCGCACCAATTCAGATCGTAACGGCGGATAAAATCAAGCGCCGCGTTAAAGTCTCCCGTGATCTCGTCGGTAATGATTCCGAGTTTCCAGTCCATCGCGCCCGTCAGCTCCGCGCCCGCTTCGCGACGCCTGGCCGCGGGCCTCCGTTCCCGCCTACTTTATCAGCGCGGGGCAATGCGCTCAACTGCGAAAACTTAGCCGACCCCCAGGCCACGCTGGCGCCCCGGAGCTAAGGCCGCGGGCCGCTTCGGGTGGGCCGTCGGCTTTCGCAACGGGTTGTTGACGAATCACATAAATACACATATCTTATCCATCGAAGTCGTATAGAACCCGAAGGGAGGGAAATTATGCCAATAGAACTTCTGCGCATCCCGGAGGCGGCGCGACGCTTGGGGGTCAGCTATCCCACCCTCAAGCAGTGGATCTACCGCAAGAAAATCCGCACCGTGCGGACGGCGGGGGGCCATCACCGCGTGCCGCTGCCGGAAATTGACCGGCTGCTGTTTCAGAAGGCGCCGGCCGCCTCAGCGGCTCACCGGCCGCTTCCGGCGAGCGCAGCGGCGGCCTCCGCAACCGGCCTCGGAACTTTTATCAGCGGGCGCAACCAATTGGTGGGTCGCATCGTCGAGCTTGAAATCGTCGGATTGCTCGCCAAAGTAAAGCTCGACGTCGGCGGACAAACGGTCACCTCCATCATTACCCGTGATGCCGCCCGTGAACTCAAACTCAAGATCGGCGAGACGGCGGCCGCGCTGATCAAGGCAACCGAAGTCATGATCATTCGGCCGCCCTCCAGGAGGCTTTGAGCTGTGGCGAGTCCTTCGGCCATGACCGAAATCTTGCCCAGGCGGGGACTTGACCGGCGCGAAGTCGCTGGCGCCTTTGGCGACATTGGCGTTTTATTTCCGATCGCTATCGCCCTCATCACGCTCAACGGCATGAATCCGACGGCGGTTTTTCTCGCCGCCGGGCTCGCTTACATCTTGGCGGGAAGGTACTACCGAATTCCCATCGCGGTTGAGCCGTTCAAAGCAGTCGCGGCCATCGCGCTGGCCTTGTCGCTTGCGCCGACGGCGATTGCGAGCGCTGGGCTGTTGATGGGGATTCTGCTGGCCGTCATCGGCCTGACACACGTTGCGAATTGGCTGGCCAAGCTGTTTACCTTGCCCATCGTCCGGGGCATTCAATTGGGTCTTGGGCTGCTCCTCGTGCGCGAAGGCCTGCGCCTTTTGGCCGACCCGCATTCCGCCGAAACCATCGGCAGAAGCCTGCGACTCTCCGGCTGGTGGGTGGGATTAGGCGGAGCCGCCGTGTTGTTGGCCTTCCGGGGCTCGAAACGGTTTCCCGCCGCGCTGGTTCTTCTGGCAGCGGGAGTTCTGGCCGGTGTTCCGGCGGCGTGGGGAAGGCTGCCCGCTTTGCAGTGGGGTCCGCTGCCGATTGGGTTTCTCCGGCCGCAGGCAGCGGAACTTTGGCGGGTTGTTCCGCTGCTGGTTATTCCGCAATTCGCGCTGACCTTCGGCAACTCGATCGTGGCGACGGAAAACACAGCGAGGATACTTTACGGTCGGCAGGCTCGCCGGGTGACGGTGCGCGCGCTCACGCTGAGCATTGCGCTCATCAATCTGCTGAGCGCAACCATCATGGGCTCGCCGATGTGCCACGGTTCGGGCGGCATCACGGCGCATTACCGTTTCGGGGCGCGCACCGAAAGAGCGAGCTACGTGATCGGCGGGGTTTGTGTGGCGCTGGCGCTGTTTGGGCGCGCCGCCGTCGGCCTATTGCACTTGATTCCGGTGGCCTTTCTCGCCGTCTTTCTGATTTATGTCGGCGCGCAGCATGGCTTCTACGTGCGCGACATCGCGCGACGAGCGCCATGGCTGGCGATTGCGGTGGCCGTGGGCGTCCTCTCGCTGGTCACCACGAATCTGACGTGGGGATTTCTCGCCGGCTTCGCGCTCGAAGGCTTCGGGCGATTGATTGCGAAGCTCCGGTCGCTTCGAAGCATTCCGCGCCAGGCACAGTGAGGGCTCTTCATATCGGGCGAACAGGAAGCGCAGTCTGCACGCCCCAAATCCTGATGCGGCCCGTGCGGCGCCGCCTGCGGGCGTTCAGGTGCCCGCGCGCCCAGCCCGTGGATCGCCGCCTCGACGCAGGCCGAAAAACTGCGCGGCTCGAGGATGGCCAAACCTTGCAGGCGCATTCCTTTTATTTATTTGGCCGACGCCTGCCCAGCCCGATCCGCGCGCGATAGGAACGCGGTGTGCTAGCATAGGTTAACGCGGGGGACGGGGGATTCAGCTCGTCAAGGGTGGGAGCCCCCGATGAAGAAGCTACTAGGGATTGGATTCCTGTGTTTGGTAGCAGCTTGCGCTTTATTCTCCCAGAGTCGCGAAGCCCCTACCGGTTTCGACGGCCAGACCAACGGACTAGTGGATCAGCCGACCCACGCTGCCGACCAGAAAACTTTTGACGAAGTCGAGAGTATCGCTGCTGGCCTCGGCCCGCTCTACAACGCTCAATCGTGCCGTGAGTGTCATCAGAACCCGGTCTCGGGCGGCGTCAGCCAAATGACCGAGCTTCGGGTCGGCCTGCTTCAGTTCATCGAACCTGGGCTGGAGCGTGAAGCCATAGGCCGAAATCCACACTTCGGTCAACTGGTTGAGCAAGGCCAGGAAATCTCGCTCGGCGGTTGGGCGGTCTTCGGGCAAAAAATAATCGGTTTCAGTAACCGTGATGGTTATCATCGGAGCCCCCGTGCTGGAGAGAATTCAGGAACCCAATCCAGCCGCAGGCAGCGGAAACGGATTGTCCGTCATCAATCCCGATGGCTGGCCTGGAGGGAAATGGACATCGAGCAGCGCCTTGAATGGAGCAAAGCCGCCCGTTTTGCCGGTCAACGCTTCGTACGTCTGTTCGAGCGTCGAGCCAGCGGCTTCGACGATCTGCGGCCAGGAGAAATTCAACTGATGACGCAGATAGTTGAGAAAGAGAACGGCGCAGCCCGTCGAGACGGCGTTCTGGTCGGTGGGATCGGTTTGGCTCACCCAGTCCGGGCGGTCGGTGGAGTCGAGCCATGAAGCGGCGGTAGAGAAACCGTTGAGCTCGGCAGGGTAGAGCTCAGTCGCGAGAACCCTGGAAAGCCCTTCGCCGTTGCTCGCCCCGCAGTCCCAACCTCGGTTCTGCGCAGCCTCGAAAACTTCCACCTCTTCGGCCACCACCAGCATTCGCGTGTGGTCAATGTCCGGGCTCGCCGAAGTGTCTCCATCGCAGTAGAGATCCACGCCTGAGCAGCCGTAGTGGTACGCGCCGCCGATTCCCGACGCAATGATGGCGTTCAGCGGAAAGGTCGGTAGCGTGAGGCCGCCAAAAAAGCCAGCCACCGCCTCGTAATCGCGTTCGACCGTGACGAGAACGCCTTGCGCAATCACCGGCCCGTTCGCAAAGCCCGTTTCGAAATACACCTGGAAATGGGCCGTGCTCCCCGCGAGCGTCGTCGGGTAGTCAAACCCAACAGCGGGCGCGGCCGGGCGAGCCGCAAATTGCGCGCTGAGCGGCAATTTTGCGAAGATGCGGACTGCCGAGGTGGACCCTTCACTAAGCCGGTCGGGGGGCTTCTTTCGACTCCTCGAGCGCTTCATAGAACGAGACTCCTTTCTGGCGGGCTGCCCTCCCCGTTGACTTTCTCTTTTTTGCCATGACCTGGACTGCCTCGCCCAGCGGAATCCCCTCTTTACTAGAGATGCACTCCACGTGGCTCAAGATGTGCCGATCCATCGCTGAGCTGAACGAGGTAACGCAGATCTACAGATCCGCGGCCTGGCGCCGGATGGACCGCGTGGTGCGGTACGCCGAGAGCACGATCCGGACCGCCAATTCGCCCGCGTCGAGGCGCGGCGCGAAGGGTCGCGGCGAGCGGCGGGCAACCGCTGCCTCCGGCCGGCCTTTTGCGTGTACAATCACCGTCGCCATGAAAACCTATCGAATCGCGCTGCTTCCCGGCGACGGCATCGGCAAGGAAGTGATCCCGCAGGCGGTGCGGGTGCTCGAAACCGTTGCCCAAGACTTCCAACTGACCTTCGAGCATTTTGAGTGGGGATGCGAGTATTATTTGCGCGCCGGCCGGATGATGCCGGACGACGGCCTCGACCAGCTTCGCCCCTTTGACGCCATTTTGCTGGGCGCGATTGGGCATCCCACCGTGCCGGATCACATCTCGCTGCGCGACCTGCTGCTGCGCATCCGCTTTGGCTACGACCTTTACGTCAATCTGCGCCCGATTGAAGTCCTGCCGGGGCTCGATCCGCCGCTTCGCAACAAAACGCCCCAGGACGTGAACATGCTCTTTGTGCGGGAGAATTCCGAGGGCGAGTATTGCGGCATGGGCGGCCGCTTCAAGCGCGGAACGCCGGACGAATTCGCCATTCAGCACGCCGTCTTCACCCGCAAGGGGGTGGAGCGCATCCTTCGCTACGCCTTCGAGCAGGCTCGCCAGCGGCCGCGCAAGCGGCTGGCGAGCGCCACCAAATCGAATGCTCTGAACTACAGCATGGTGATGTGGGACGAACTGTTGAAGGAAGTCGGACGCGATTATCCGGACGTTGCCGTGAGCAATTACCACGTGGACGCGCTCGCGGCGCGCATGGTCACTCATCCTGAAACGCTGGACGTGGTCGTGGCCTCGAATTTGTTCGCCGACATTCTCACCGACCTCGGCGGCGCGCTGCAGGGCAGCCTGGGCCTGGCGGCGAGCGCCAATCTGAATCCGACCGCGCGCCTGGGTCCGCCCATGTTTGAGCCTGTCCACGGCAGCGCGCCCGATATCGAAGGCCGAGGCGTCGCCAATCCGATCGCCGCCCTCTGGACCGCGGCGCTGATGACCGAACACCTGGGCGAGCCGTCCGCCGCCGAGCGCATCATGAGCGCGCTCCGCGCGGTCACGGGCGAAGGCCGGATTCGCACCGCGGACCTCGGCGGCAACAACACCACGCGCGAATTCGCAGACGCGGTTATCGCCCGGCTGGCCTGATGAGCTCCGCGGTCTGCGCTAGCTCGGAGGAAATGTTTTTCGACCCCCGGTCAGAAATCGAGCGCCTGGTCGAGGTCGGCGATCAAGTCGTCAACCGCCTCAATGCCCACCGAGAGCCTCACCAGGCCGTCGGTGATGCCGATGGCCAGCCGTTGATCGCGCGGCACGGCGCGATGGCTGGTGGAGGCGGAGTGGACGATGAGCGAGCGCGTATCGCCGAGGCTGGCGGCGCGCGCGAAGAGCTTCACGCGATCCATTACTGTTGCGCCGGCTGCGGTGCCGCCCTTCACTTCAAAGCTGATCATCGCGCCAAAAGCCCTCATCTGCCGTTTCGCCAATTCATGCCCAGGATGCCTCGTGAGGCCGGGATAATTGACGCGCTCGACCTTGGGATGGTGCGACAGAAACTCGGCAATCTTCTGCGCGTTCGAGCAATGCGTGGGCATTCGCAGGTGGAGCGTGCGGATGCCGCGCAAGATGAGCCAGGCGTTGAAGGGACTGAGGATGGCCCCGAAGTCGCGGATGACTTCATGAACCAGCAGGGATATGTATTCTTTCGACCCGACGATGGCGCCGCCCATGGCGTCGCCGTGTCCGCAAAGATATTTGGTCGCCGAATGGATCACCGTCGTCACGCCCAGCCGCAGCGGTTGCTGGAGCGCTGGCGAGGCAAAAGTGTTGTCTATCAGGGTGGGGATGGCGCGCGCACGGCCGAGAGAAGCGAGAGCCTGAATGTCCAGAATGTCGAGCACGGGATTGCTGGGCGTTTCAAAATAAATCAGGCGCGTGTTCGCCTGGATGGCTCTTTCAAAGTCTTCCGCCCGCGAGGTTCCGACAAAGGTGGCGGAAGCTCCCATGCGCGGCAGCTTCTGGTCGAGGAAATGATAGGCCGCGCCATAGAGCGACCGGGCGGCCACTACGTGATCGCCAGCCTTGATATAACCGAGAATGGCGGTGGAGATAGCGGCCATGCCCGAAGCGGTGACGAGCGCTGCCTCGCCGCCTTCGAGCGCGCCAATTTTTTCCTCCAGCGCGTGGAGCGTCGGATTGCCGTAACGGGTGTACATGTAGCCGGCCTTCTGCTCGCCATAGATGGCGGCCATTTCCTCCGAGTTGGCGGAGGCAAAAGTTGTGGCTTGGTAAATCGGCGTGTCCAAAGCCCCGGTCACGAGACAAGGCGCTTCACCCGCATGCACGGCCAGCGTTCCAAATTGATATTCCTTTCGCACCCGTCACCTCCTGGCGCGC
>JAKAWO010000085.1 GCA_021827255.1 Acidobacteriota bacterium
CAGGATCGGTTCCTCGGCAAAGACCAGCGATCCTTCCGGAACCGCCAGCACGTCCCCCGTAAATTGGAACTTCCTCAGATAATCGAAGAATGAATCGGAGACTGTCCGGAAGGTTTTCTCAGAGCGGAGAAATGAAATATCTTCTTCGGTAAACCGGAGGTTCTCGAGATAGTCGAGAGCGGCTTCAATGCCGGCAGCCACCAGATAGGTTCGCGTCGGGGGCAGATGCCGCACGAAAAGCTCGAAGCTGGCTCGGCACCCTACACGATGGTCAAAATACCCCGCGGCCATAGTCAGCTCATACAAGTCAACCAGGAGCGCGGAATGGTTCTCCGTTGGCGACATCAGTTTTCCAGGAGACTTCGGCGGCTTGCGCGCCTCTCCCCCGCCCAACGAAGAATAGGCAACCGCCCGCTCGGCCTTCAAGTTTCAGTATGGTTTTCGAGTGGAGCATTGTCAATGCCGCCCGCGCGCGTCAAGATGTTATAGAATCGGATTCTGGAGGAACGCACGAAGAGATCGCGACAACTGGCGCACCTGTGGGCGTGCGGCGCGGCGCTGACCGGCATTGTGCTGGGGGCAGGAACGCGAAGCCTTGCGCGGCAGCCGGAAGTGAGGATTGGGCGTGTGCCCCAGGGTGGAATCGAACCGCAAACCGTCATCGGCCCGCGCGGAACGCTGCGCATGATTTATTTCACCGGCCAAGCGGCGGCGGGCAACATCGAATACGTCCGCCGCGCGCCGGGGGCGAAAGGTTTTTCGCCGCCTCTCCGCGTTAATCGCCAGCCGGGCAGCGCCGTCGCCGTGGGCACGGTGCGCGGGCCGCAAATGGCGGTGGGGCGGGGCGGCCGCGTCTATGTGGTGTGGTTCGGCTCAGGGCAGGCTCGGCCGCGCGGGCCGGGCGGCGCCACGCCGGTTTTGTTCTCGCGCTTGAACAAAGCGGGCACGGGATTTGAGCCGGCTCGCTGCGTCATGCAGTATGCGAAGGGGGCGGACGGCGGCCTCTCGGTTGCCGCCGGCCCGCGAGGTGACGTGTACGTGGTCTGGCACGCGACGGGCGCGATTCCCGGCGAAGCGCATCGTCGAGTGTACATGGCGCGCTCGACCGACGATGGCAGGACTTTTGCGCGGGAAGTTCCCATTTCACCCGCCGCGCTCGGGGCCTGCGGATGTTGTGGCATGCGAGCGTTCGTGGATCGGCGTGGCGCGCTCTATGTTCTTTATCGGGCGGCCGCTCGCGGCATCCACCGCGACATGACGCTTCTGGTCTCGAACGACCTGGGGCGAACCTTTCGCCCGATGCGCGTCTATCCTTGGCGCTTGGACGCCTGCCCCATGAGCACAGCGGATTTGGCTGAGGGCGCGAAGAGCGTTTTAGAGGCGTGGGAAACCGCCGGCGAAGTTTATTTCGATAAAGTGGATCCGGTTACGTTCAGACTTTCTCCGGCATTTCCTGCGCCCGGGCCGGCCGACGATCGAAAGCATCCGGCGGTCGCCGGGAATTCCAGCGGCCAGGTTTTGCTGGCCTGGACGGAAGGCACCGCTTGGATGCAAGGCGGCTCGCTCGCCTGGCAGGTCTTTGACCGTCGCGGCCGGCCGCTGGGCGCGCCGGGCCATGCGTCGGGCGTTCCGGTGTGGGACGCGCCGAGCGTTTTCGTGGGCCGAAGAGGAAATTTCACGATCATTTATTAGGGCGCATCCGTTGCAAAGGCCGTCGGGCCGAGCGCGGTTTTTCCGCCTGATGGGCGGCGCGGCTGCCTAGCGGCCTGCCGAAATCCGCTTGGGAAATCGCACCGGCCCCGCTGCGAGAGCAGTTTGCCCTGGCGCCCTAAACGGAGACAGGAAACGCCGCGCGGCGAGCCTCTGCCGTGTTGGACGAGGGTCTTGCGGGGCGAGGACGACATTTCTTGGCAGGCATAAGAACGCTATGCGAGAGAAATCGAAAAAACTTTATGAGCGGGCCGTCAAGCTGATGCCGGGCGGCGTCAACTCTCCCGTGCGCGCCTTTCGCGGGGTGGGCGGCGAGCCGGTTTTTATGGCGCGGGGAAGCGGCGCGCGCCTGACGGACGTGGACGGCAACGAGTACCTTGACTACGTAATGTCGTGGGGTCCGTTGATTCTCGGCCACGCGCGCCCGGCGGTCGTTGAGGCCATAGCTCGCGCGGCAGAGAAAGGAACGAGCTTTGGCGCTTCGACCGAAGCTGAAGTCGAGCTGGCGGCGGAGATTTGCCGCGCGTATCCCTCCATCGAGCGCGTGCGGCTGGTGAACTCCGGCACCGAGGCCACCATGTCGGCGCTGCGCGTGGCGCGCGCCTGGACCGGGCGCGAGAAAATCCTCAAATTCGAGGGCTGCTATCACGGCCACGCGGACAGCCTCTTGGTCAAGGCCGGCTCCGGCGTGGCCACGCTCGGTCTGCCGGATTCGCCCGGCGTTCCCCGCGCGCTCGCGGAACTCACCGTCACAATTCCGTTCAACGACCTCAAGACGCTCCAAGAGACTTTTCGGCTGCACCGCAAGCAACTGGCGGCGGCCATCGTGGAGCCGGTCGTGGGCAACAGCGGGTGCATTCCGCCGCAGGCGGGTTTCCTCGATCGCCTCCGCGAGCTGACTGCGGAGCAAGGAACCGTCCTCATTTTCGACGAGGTGATGACCGGGTTTCGCGTCGCCTACGGCGGAGCGCAGGAGCGTTACCGATTCCGGCCCGACATGACCACACTCGGAAAGATCATCGGCGGCGGGCTGCCCGTCGGCGCTTACGGCGGCAGCGCCAAGTTGATGGATCAGGTAGCTCCGGCCGGGCCCGTCTATCAGGCGGGAACGCTTTCCGGCAATCCTCTGGCCGTCGCGGCGGGACTGATGACTTTGGAGCTGCTGCGTCAGTCCGGGACTTACGAAAAACTCGAGGCGCTGGGCGCGAGACTCGAAGCGGGTTTGGTGGAAGCCGCGCGCGCTGCCTCCGCGCCGATCACCATCAGTCGCGTTGGCTCCATGTTCACGCTGTTTTTTTCGGCCAAGCCGGTCACGGACTATGCGGCCGCCAAGCGCGCTGACGCCACCCGCTTTGGAAAATTCTTTCGCGCTCTGCTCGACCGCGGCGTTTATTTCCCGCCGTCCCAGTTTGAAGCAGCATTTATATCCACGGCTCACACCGAGGCCGACATCGAGCAGACGATTCGCGCCGCCGCCGAAGCCTTCCGCCATCTCGCCGATTGACCAGGAGCCGCTGGCGGAACCTCGGCCTGGCCGCGGCCCTGGCTTACTTTGCCGCGACCGTCAGCAACGCGGCGCTGGCGTTGGGCAAGTTGAAAACGTATTCTCCGCGCGAGTTGGCTGTCACCGTCTCGGTCTGCGGCGCGCCGATTTGCCCGTCGGAGCTGAACGGCTGGCCGCCGTAGCGCACGGCCGTCGCGGTTGAGCTGAGGGTCGGAGCGCGCAAAACCAGAAGCGTTGCGGGCGAATGGCGGCCCACCACGCGCACCCGCGCTCGGCCCGAAGCCTTCAGATCCTTGTTAATCAAAAACACCCTCACCGCGCAGCTTGGGCAGGAGCTGACGGCATAGGCGGGCACGTTGGCCGTCGTCTTGACCGTGGTGCTCAAGAAACGCTTCCCCTCAGCCTTTCGCGCGAACAGGTACATGGCATAGTAGAGCGGCTGGGCAATGTTCGTATAGCTCCAGTGGCCGGAAGCGTTCTGGATTCCCGTGGTCACGATGGGGTTGTAGGCGCTGCCACCCGTCTTGTAACTGGTGTGGAAGTTGATGGAGCTGAAACCAGCCTGCGCCGCTTGAAACATGTAATCGAGCCCCCAAACGGCTGAAGCAAAGGCGTTGCTGACGCCCGTCATTCCGCCGCAGGATGTTGAGTTGGTTTCCGCCAACGCGATGGGCAATCCGCGCTCCTGAGCGGCCGCGACCCAGCGCCGGGCTCGGCGGATAAAGCGCTCCGTGGTCTCGGGCTCGAGCAGCTGCGCGATGGTGACGTTCGGCCCGTGGCAGACGCTGGTAACGTATTCATGCACGGTCACCAGCTTCAGGTTCGAGTGCCGCAGAGCGTCCATGAAGGCCGTCAAATCCTTGGTGTTTTCCCAGGCGCAGCACGCCGTCGGCCCCGCCAAGGCATATTGCTTAGCCACAGGATTGGCCGCAAAGGCTCTGGCGTAGCCTAGGTAATCGTGGAGATAATCTTGGACGGAGTAATTCTTGGGCCGGCCTTTGCCCCGAAATTGGCTGGGCTCGTTGCCGATCTCGAGCGCCTCAACCTCGCTCGGCTTCATATACCGGGCCACGCCCCGCGTCACTTCCCCGAGCGCCCAGGCGGGCGAGTTCTGCTTCAGATTGATACCAAGAATTAGCCGCCATCCCGTCGCCCTCGCCGCCTCCGACCAGAGCTTCATCTTGCCTGGCCCGATCGCGGCCCCGCACAGTTTGGGATGCGGCGCCGCGCTTTTGTCCCAGCAAGTGTTGTCTTGGCTGTTGCCGCCCAGGCGCAGCGTGGCATGGCCCAGGTTTCGCATCAATTGAAAATAGCCCTGATTAGGGTCGCCCGGCTTCCCGAGCGCATAAACAAATTGTCCCTGGGGATGAATTTCACTCGCCAGTTGCTGCCCCTTGGAGGGCACCGGCAAGCCCTGACCGAGCGTTGAAACTTCCAGGCTCATCCCAACAAATCCCGGCGGAATCGCGCTCCCGAGCGGCGCCGTCCGAACGGAAACGGAAACGAGCGGTGGCGGAGGCGGTGCCGCGCAGGATGCCATCATCACCACCCCCGCCAACCCCAATAGCCCAATCCTCCACACGCGTCGCGATCCCTTGCCTCGCCCGATGGCTTCTCGAACTGCTTCCATAAGTTCGCAATTTTCTTTTTGACGCTGCATAATCCCTCCCTAGAAAACCGCCGCGCGACGCTCGCAATCTCGCGTTGCGGTTTCCATTTCGCGTTCCTGCTCGATGGCAGGTTGGTGCTGGAGGGGGGAGTTGAACCCCCATGCCGGGTGACCGGCGGCAGATTTTGAGTCTGCTGCGTCTGCCAGTTCCGCCACTCCAGCAAAACGCCGTAACTCACTATTGCACAGTCACTTGCTTGTGGTCAACCGATGCTCGCTCGGAACCTTCAAAAGCGCCGCTGTCAGTCTTGGCGTCAGTTCGTATGGGAATTTCCCGACTCGGCTGATGGGCGCACTGACCCCAGCCGTCCAATCGCCGGATGCATGAGGCTCATCCCTGCCCTTCTGAGGACGGCGTGCTTCACTGCCTTTCACTCCCACTGGGAATTTGAAGCGGGGTTTTGCAACCCGCGAGAAGCGCAAGAAAGGGGGAAAGTTGAGTCTGGCATCGGCCACGCGCAGCGCACGCCGCTCAAGGGCTTGTGCTTCGAGAGTCTGACTGAAAGAGAGGAGACGCAATGAATCTGATTGAACTCAATCGCGCTTTACGGCAACTGCGCCTGGGCGGCATGGCCGCTGTGCTTGAAACCCGCCTGCGTCAGGCTCAGGCCGAACCGATGGCGCCTCTGGACATGATCTCCTGCCTGGTCACCGACGAACTCACCCGTCGCGCCGACCGGCTCCTGGAGCGC
Source organism: Acidobacteriota bacterium (assembly GCA_021827255.1). Taxonomy (GTDB): domain Bacteria; phylum Acidobacteriota; class Terriglobia; order UBA7540; family UBA7540; genus JAKCCV01. The sequence goes on from JAKAWO010000085.1 coordinate 5,576, forward strand.
CGGCGCAAGCAGGCCCAGTTCCGCGACCCGCTCAAGACCCTCGACTTTCCGGAAGGAAGACTTGCCCGACCGATGGGCCTGCTTCGCGAAGATGAACGCTGACTATTATCAGAAGAAGGTTCAGTCCGTCCCAGATCAAAAAGTCGCCGAACCGCGACCGTTTCAAAGTGACAGGTTGGTGAAACCGGCGCGGCCATCATGGAGTGGACTTTCACTCTGCCGGGAGGGCCTTCTTTAGCTCAACAGAAGGTATGATTCGTGAGGCACGCCAGTCGCCGGCGAAAGAATTCATTGTCGCCACAGAAGCAGGGATTCTTCACCGCCTGCAGCAGCAGGCGCCGGATAAAACCTTCTATCCGGTGGAGGAAGAGGCCATATGGCCGTGCATGAAGATGATTGCGCTGGAAAAAGTTCTGCGATCCTTGCGGGAAGAAATTAACCTGGTCAAGGTCGTCGAAGAAACTGCCGTCAGGGCGCGCTTTGCAATCGAGCGCATGCTGGCGTTGGCGTGAGATTAGCCAGGCATCGCTTTCATTTGTTGTCGGAGTGAGCCGGAGAACCTTATAACGGTCGCCGATGGAAGGATAGCTGCTGCGATAAAACGCAAGGAGTTTATGACATGGGCGGCAAAGTACTCGCGACCGACGAGGCGGCTCCCGCTGAGCAGCTAATTGCCGGCGCGCTTTTCTGCAGCGGCGGCCGTGTCTTCCAAGGCCACGGCGCGAGGGAAGAGAATGTTATTTTCAAGATGAACGTGCTGGTGCATATCGCTCTCGAAGGTCTTTAGTCCGTCGCACAGGGCGCGATAACTGTTACAGCCATCCGGCGGGATCTGGTAGTCCCGGCTCAGCTTGCGCATTTCGTGCAATGCCGCGCCTGCGTTGTCGTGTTCGAGCACCATCATTCGCACCGGGTTTTGAACAGTCCCGAACGGCGGCCGGGGAAACCGCGCACCTCGGGTTACCGCCTCCTCCATCCGCGCAATGTAAGGGAACAATGTCTGCTCCTCCTTCACCAGATGCATCAGAAGCTCCTTGCTCATTCCCGAAAACAGGCGCTTGAGGCGGTGCAGTTCGGGATGCTGGGCGCCGTGCGCTTCGCTGACCTTCGCGAGCAGCGGCTCGAGCCGAGCGACTTCTTGCCGGCAGAAAGTGTGATGCTTTCCAACAATGTGGTTCATCAAGCTTCCCAGAGACTCCCTGCTCCAGTCGGTAGCGCCTGCGTCAGCTTGCGTTGCGGTCTTGACAGCTTCGAGTGATCGCAAAACTTCCTGCACCGGCCGCCCCGCCGCCTGACATGCGTCATCGAGCCGCTTGTCGCCACCACAACAGTAGTCAATGCCAAGCCGCTCGAAAACGCCCACTGAGGCGGGCATTCCGAGGACGATTTCTTTTACTGTCTTCCTTGTGTCAATCTCCATATTGCTTGCTCCTTATGACAGGCCGCGTTCGGCCGATGCTGTCGCTGCTGTTTTAAATTTCCTCACCGCTTTCAGCATGAAGCATTCCGGCAATTGTCCCAATGACTAAAGTCACTCGCGATTGTCGTGTCGCTCCCACGGAGCCTACGTGGGCCATTCCGAGACGCCTCACGCCGGGCGCTCCAGGTTGATGGAGCGAACGAATATCGCGTGCCGGCCAAGAAGCCTGCGATTCCGCGCCGCGAAGCACATGGCGTCTTTCTCCGTATCGGTCAACCATGAAAACATAAGGCAGCGAAGCTCGCCCCGATGGCCGCGTGCTGAAAAGGTCATGTGCATGCCCATCGTTATCCACAAGAACAGGAAAGGGCGGGGCGCAACTGTGCTCGAGGTCTCCAGCCTCGGGGCCGGCGCCTCGAGCCACGGCGAAAACTTCTGCCTCTTCTGCTGCAAACTCCGCGTACAGTTCAGAAACTTGGCGCACCAAACTTCGAACGGATTCAGGTCTTCCCGCCCCGCAGAAAATCAGGACGATATTGCGCTTGCCCCGATCATCGGACACTCGAACGCGAGTGCCTTTTGCGGAAAGCAAGGCAAAGTCTGGAACCATTTCGCCCGCCAAAGCTTGCGGCATGACTTGACCCTCCTTGTATCTTAGTATGATTTCTAGTGGGCATCTTGATGGCGGATTGGCCGTGATAGGCGGGCGGACGGCAACGATGAAGCAAAAGCCTCTTCTTATTTACACGGTTGGCCATTCAACGCGCGAACTGCCTGCATTCCTCGAATCGTTGCACAGCCACGGAATCCAGCAGCTTGTGGACGTCCGCACCGTTCCCCGTTCGCGTAAGAATCCGCAGTACAACGCCGAAACATTTCCGCAGGCTCTCCGCGAAGTCGGGATCCGCTACGTTCACGTTGCCGCGCTCGGCGGCTTGCGGCGCGCGGCGCGGGATTCGGTTAACAGAGGATGGCGCAACGCTTCGTTTCGCGGGTTTGCCGACTATATGCAAAGCCCGGAATTCAAGAAAGGCTTGGAGCGGCTCATGAAGCTGGCTTCGGCCCGCCCCACCGCTATCATGTGTGCGGAGGCCCTCCCGTGGCGATGCCACCGGTCGCTGGTTGCCGATGCGCTCACGGCGCGTGGCGCGCGCGTCATGCACATCTTCAACACGGGCAGAGCGCGCGAGCACACTCTGACATCCTTCGTTCGCGTAAAAGGCTTGCAAATCACATATCCCGAAGGCTCGAGCGATCCGGCGCACGCGGCTCATCTGGATTAGCCAGTATCACCCAAGACCGAATGAAAGAAGCTAGTGACCGCGCTTTGGCCGATTTTTCAACGCCGTGCGACAGTGCCGTCGGTGCGGAGGACGACGGTATCTCGGCGTCGCGCTCTGATCGAGAGCGTTTTCTCGTCGGTGAAGCAGAAGCTCTCGGCTCGTGCGCCCGTCGCCCGCTTCGCATGCAGATGCGTCAAGCCCTGCTGCTCGGACTGAGTTTCAACCTGTATCGCTTGAGGTATCGCTATCTCTTCAGGAGGATGTCAACAGAGCCAAGCTATTGCGAAACCCTCCATCGGACGATCATGAAGCACGCGATATGAATGAACGCCTGGTCAATGGCGAGCGATCAAAGCGCACAACCCGTCGGCGGAAGTTGCCGAGCCAGGCGATGCTGCGTTCGACGATCCAGCGCCGCTCCAAGCGCGGCGAAAGACGCGGGTTGCAGACCCGCCCCCCAGCGGCGGTTGTCACTATATTTTGCAAGCATCCGAAGGACCGGCGGGGCAACTGTCGAAATCAACGCGCGACGCTGCCCTGTGCTCTGGTCGTATAGACAAACTTACGGATCTCCTCGTCTTCTTTGTCCCACTTAGCCAGATGCTGCTGGTACAACTTTTTGTGAATCTGAAATTCCTTCCGCGCAAGACCCATCTCGCCTAGATGAACATAAGCTTGACCGACGCGATAGTAGGCAGCCACAAGCTTCCCATCCAGTTTGAGCGCGCGCTGGTATTCCAAAGCGGCCTGGCGGTATTGGCCTCGCTGGGAAAAGAGATTGCCGAGCTCAAAATAGGCTTTTGCAAACGACGGGTCGAGGTGAGTGGCCCTTTTCAGGAGGGACTCGACCCGATCGAGGTTCGGGGCGGAGGCTGCGGCTTGCTTCCCTTTCCACAGGCTCATCGCATAGTAGTAAACCGCCCGGCCATCTTGGGGGCGAAGCCGCGCAAACCGCCGGAATTGCTCAATCACTTCGGCGGCCTGACTGGGCGAATGCTCGTAGGTCTCATTGAGAAAATAGTAGGGACGGGGGTCTGAAGGAGCCAGCTCGGTAGCTCTGACGAGGACTTTGACCGCGTCGTCATAGCTCTCGCGCCAGTAAAGAGCCAGGCCGAGGCCAACCGCCAGTCGCAGGGAGTTCGGGTATCGCTTGAGCCCTTCGGAAAAGACCTGGATGGCGGGATTCCAAGTTTGGTGAAGGAGCAGCTCGCTGCCCCAATAATAGATATTTGATTCACTGGGGTCCATGTGGGCGGCTTGCTGGTACTCATTCACTGCAGCCAAGCAGCTCCCACTCTTCTCCTCGACTTCGGCTAACAGCTCGTGAAGCGCCGCCGTGTTCTTCTTACTCAACAGTGCTTGAATTTGTAGCTGTGCCTCCGGCAGCATACCTGCGTGCGTATAAGCCAAAGCCAGGTCGTAACCGTTTCCATAGGAGGATGGATTCACGCGTTGGGCTTTTTCTAGATAAGGGATGGCGGCCTTCACTTTTCCGCCGCGCGCGAAGAGCTCGCCTAAATCATGATTTGCATCAAAGTTTCCAGGCTCCGCTTGGATAGCCTTTTTGAACTCCATCTCGGCCAGAGTGTTCTCGCCGAGATTCGCCAAACAGACGGCAAGGTTGAGCCGGGCTGGAGCGAAACTTGGCCTCAAATGAACAGCCCTTTCAAAGTGCGGCCGAGCTTGCTGATTCCTGGTCTCGGCTGAATAGACAAGGCCCAGAAGTTCTTCGACCTCAAAATTGGCAGGAACGCGCTGGGCAATGCTCGCTAGTTCTCTCGCCGCTATCTGATATTGGCCGGAGTTGTAGTGACCTTCGGCGGCCTGAAGCTGGCGCGCGAGGCGATCTTCAGCGATAGGGTTGGATGGGCTCGCCCGGAGCCACCCTGAGAGCGCGGCGCCCAGCAGAAGGACCGTCGCTGTCCACCGGGACGAGAACATCATCCTCCGCTCATCTTAGCACCCTAGGAGTCAGGGAGGGGAAAGGCCAGACGTGCCATGAGGTTTTCCGGTTGGTTCGCGGCGGCCGCAAACGCAACTAAAGCCTGCCGGGGCGTCCCGATTCGCCGAGGCGCGCCAGAGCTTAGAGCTTATCCGTAAATAGCTATTGTCTGCCGCCAGCAGATCATGGCCGCAGCCAAGGTCAGCAGGGCGACATAGCCTTCTTCGGTCTTCTCAAAACTCACCAGGAGCTTGCGGTAGCGATTGAGCC
>JAKAWO010000086.1 GCA_021827255.1 Acidobacteriota bacterium
TTTTGAACGGCGAGCCGGCTCGTTACGTGACGGTCGCGCGGCGAAGCGGAAAGGATTGGTATCTCGGCAGCATGACCAACTGGCGCCCGCGCCATCTTGAAGTGCCGCTCAGCTTCCTGGGTCCGGGTCAGTACAATGCCACGATTTTTGCCGATGGCCCGAACGCCAATCAGGATGCGAAGAGCCTGAGCATTCGGAAAGAGATGCTCACCGCCGGCGACACGCTGCGCTTGCGCCTGGCTTCCGGGGGCGGCGCCGCCGCGATCCTTGCGCCCCGACAATAGCCAACGCCACTGATCGCGGAGAAGGTTATACTGTTTTGAGAGGCTCTGCGTGCCCTATTGTCCGAAGTGTCTCACGGAATACGTCGAAGGCACTGAGGAGTGCGAAGACTGCGGCGGAAAGCTCCAGGCAGGGTCGCCACCCCCTGACAGCGCGCCGCCCGTCGAGCATCCGCGCGGCGTCCTGGCTGACTGGCTACAATCGTTGGTTGGGGCGGGTAATCCGGACGACTCGCCGCCAGTCAAGACCGTGCGGGTGCGAACCTTCAGCGGCCCAACCGCTCCATTGGACGCCGAGCTGGCGCGCAACCTGCTGGAGGCTCGAGGTATCCCGGTCATTCTCCCGGGAGAGGCTTCGGTTGAGATGCTTCCGTTTCTCACCCTTCCGCTGCTGGTTGCGGAATCCGATGCCGAACGCGCCACGCGGATCTTGCGCGACTATTTTGATTCGCCCGGACTGACCCTGGTGGAGTGAGGCCGCAGGTTCGCTTGGGGTCAGCCTGGGGCGCGACGCCTCGCCTCAACCGCTCCAGCCCGCAGTGGGCGCGCGATGGACGTGAACATCGAAAGGCAATCTGACCTTGGATAACGGTCTTCGCCAAAAGGCAGAGGCTCTCCCCGCTCGGCCCGGGGTGTACATCTTCAAGGAGGAGGGCGGCCAGCCCATCTATGTAGGCAAGGCGAAATCGCTGAAGCATCGCGTTCGTTCGTACTTTCAGGAGACTCGGCCGGGGGACGAGAAACGCGAGCGGATGCTCGATGCGGCGCGGGATCTGGAGTTCATCCTGGTGGATAATGAGAAAGAGGCGCTGGCGCTGGAAAATAATCTCATCAAGCAATTCAAACCGCGCTACAACATTCTGCTCCGCGACGACAAGACCTATCCTTACATCAAGCTCACGCTCAAGGAACGTTTCCCACGGGTTTATGTGACGCGGCGTCTGAAAAAGGACGGCGCCCGCTATTACGGACCGTACTTTCCCGCCCACCTCGCCTATCGGATTGTGGACTTGATCCACCGCCGGTTCCTAGTTCCGTCCTGCCATGTGGATTTGACGAGGTTTCACTCCCGGCCTTGCCTCCAGTATTACATCAAGCGATGCCTCGGCCCCTGTGTTGAGGGGCTGACAACCCCGGAGCGATACGCCGAGGCTGTGCGCGACGTTCGGCTGCTGCTCGAGGGCCGCGAAAGCGATCTGATCAAGCAACTTCACGAACGTGTATTGCAAGCGGCCGCCCGCGAGCAGTTCGAGGAAGCGGCGCGATTCCGCGACCAGCTCTCGACGGTCGAACAACTGCGCGAACGGCAAAAAATGGCGGCCGCCTCGGGCGACGACTTCGACATCTTCGGCTTCCACCGGGAAGGGCCGCAAATCGCCGTGAACCTTTTTCACCTGCGCGGCGGACGCACGGTGGACAGGCGAGAATTTTTTTGGGAAGACCTGGAGGAACTCGATATCGGCAGTGTCATTTCCGCCCTCGTCCGGCAAGTTTACCTGGACCAGCCGTATCTGCCGGCTGAGATTTACCTGCCCGCGGAGCTGGAGGACCGGGAGGTTTTTGAGGAGATCCTCAGCGAAAAACGCGGCCGACCCGTTCACATTTACGGGCCGGAATCGGGCCGGCGACGGGCGCTTCTCGAGCTGGTTGCCCGTAACGCCCGCCATTCATTCGACCGGCGATTTCGTGTGCTCAAACCCCAGGCCCGCGAGATGATGGAGAGCCTGGCCGAGGAGATTGACCTGCCAGTTCCCCCGCGACGCATTGAAGCCTTTGACGTGTCGCATTTCCAGGGGAGTGACGTTGTTGCCTCGATGGTGGTTTGCGAGGACGGGCGGATGGAAAAAGCCGGTTACCGCAAGTTCATCATCAAGGCCACCCCTCGGAATGATGACTTTGCCAGCATGAGGGAAGTGGTGACGCGGCGCTATCATCGTATTCTGGCTGAAAAGAAGAAGCTGCCGGACCTGATCCTGGTGGATGGCGGGGTCGGGCAACTCCACGCCGCCGCGGAGGCGCTGGCTAGTCTGGAAATTATCAATCAGCCGCTCGCCAGCATTGCCAAGCGGGAAGAGGTGCTCTACGTGTACGGCCGTGAGGACGAGCCCGTAATCCTAGATCGGCATTCCCCCACGCTTCACCTCATCCAGCAGATTCGCGACGAAGCTCACCGATTTGCCGTTAGCTTCCATCGCTCGCGAAGACAGCGGCGGTCCTTGACCAGTGAATTGACCTGTATCCCTACGGTTGGAGAACGAACCGCCCAACGGCTCCTTGAACACTTTGGAAGCGTACAGAGGGTGCGGGAGCTTTCCACAGAGGAATTGGCTCAAGTTGTTAAACCAGCGCAAGCTGACAAGATCATCTCACATTTCCGGCCATCAGCGTCATAATTATTATAAACCGTCTAGACTACCTATATATAAGACACCCTGCAATAATGACTTGACAGGCTTCCGTTAAAGTAGCATACTAAATTGTAGGTCGCTGGAATGGGACGCCAAGTGGCCTTTTGGTTTGGCATGTTTCTGATCGGTGCTACCGTAGGGGGGCGACCATTAGAGTGTTGCGCCGCATCCTTAACGGGCAAACCGCCCCATGAGGTAGCTTCTCAATTGATGGTTGAGCAGAATGGATTTATTCGGACAAAGCGGCAACGGCGGTGGCGAGGTGTTCGAAGTGGGCAAGTGCCGTGCCGTAAAATGGGTTGCGTAATCTAGCGGAGGGTCACAATGAGCGACGACAATTCCAGTTCCAAATTGGCGTTCTTTATGGCTGGCGTAGGGATCGGCGCTATTTTGGCGCTGTTGTTTGCACCGCAGTCGGGGAAGGAAACACGCGACTACCTTGCGCAGCGGGCGAACGATGGGCGTGACGCGCTCTCGTCCAAGGGTCGTGAGTACCGCCGCCAGGCCGAAGATTATTTGGATAAAGCAAAGGACGTGGTGGCCAAGCAAAAGGACCAGCTTTCGGCCGCGCTCGAAGCCGGCAAGCAAGCCTATCAGGAAGAGAAGGCAAAGTCACGCTGAGGTCCGCCGCGAGCTTCGGGCGGGAGGGGTTGAATCATGGGGCATGACGCCGTGCTGACCTTTTTCATCATTGTTGCCGCCATAGCCATTGTCCTGCAAGCCGTCGCCATGCTCGGAGTGTATCGGGGCGTGGACAGGATTCAGAAGGAAATCAACGGCACTCGCACCGAACTGCGGCAGCAGCTTGGCCCGCTCGTACAGTCGCTCAACGAGACGCTGAGCGACTCGCGCCAGCCGCTGACCACAGCGGCTAACAATCTGGCGGAGGTGAGCCGTATGCTGCGGGAGCGAACTGCCTCGGTGGACGCGCTCGCCGACGAACTGGTGAGCAAGACCCGAATGCAGATTGTCCGCGTGGACCAGGCAATCGCCGACATTCTGGAGAAGTTTGAGACCACCACCGCGCAGATTCAAAGGAGCATCGTCGGTCCGATCTCGGAAATCTCCGCTTTGATCAAGGGAATTCGTTCTGGCCTCAGTTTCCTGCTCTCTCGCCGGCAGACGTCGGGCGTCCGAGAGGCCGCGCCGGATGAACCGATGTTCATCTAAAGTTTGATATGGGCGGCGCTCTCGGCACGGCGCAGGAGCAGCGGCGCATCATATTTCTAACTGGGCGACCGAAACAGAACAAACCCCCAGGGAGTTGTTTCTTAAATCAATCCTGACGTTCAATCTGTGAAGCATCCATCCGCTTTGGCTGTGTTTACGCGCGCGCCAATTCTCGGACGCGCCAAGACGCGGCTGATCCCGCTGCTTGGCCGTGAAGGCGCGTCGCGTCTGCAAGCGGCTCTTCTCGACGACACACTCCGCAAGGTCCGAGGTTTCCGCCGCCTTGTGACGTGCTACCTTTATTATTGCGGCGGCAAGCCCGCCGCCAGGGCAAGGCATTCCCTGCGCTATCGTCGGCAATACGGCCGCGGCCTGGGGGAGCGTTTAGAGAATGCTTTTCGCAAGCTGTGCAAACGGCATGAAGGCGTGATCGTGATCGGCGCGGATTCTCCCTTGCTCCCGCGCGCGCAACTGCGGCTGGCGCTGAAGGAGCTCAGAAGCGTGGATGCGGTGCTAGGGCCGTGTCCCGACGGAGGCTATTACTTAATCGCCTTGCGGCGCGTCACGCCTGGCCTGCTGAAGGGCGTGCGGTGGGGAAGCCGGTTCGCCTTTGCCGATACGCTGAGGGGGCTCGTGCGAGCCGGGTTCTCGTGTTCCGTGCTCGAGAGTTGCGGCGATATTGATCGTCCGGCGGATTTCGCGCGGCTATGTCGAGCACTGCGCCGACACAGAAGGGCGCGGCGGCTCGCGCCGGCGGTTTGGAGGTTTTGCCAAGCGTGGTCCGCCGAGGCTAGTCGAGAACGGAAGCGATCCACCCGCCGCCCACCACTTCCTCGCCCGCGTAGAAAACCGCCGCTTGGCCGGGGGTGACGGCGCGCTGCGGCTCGGCAAACTCGACCGCCGCCTGGCCTAAGCCGAGCGCCTGGACCCGGGCTCCAGCCGGAGAATGCCGGTTGCGGATTTTGACTTCCGCCTCGAACGAATCGCCCTCCTGAACGGCGCGAATCCAGTTCACTTCCCGCGCGATCAAGCACCGTCGGAAAAGCTCCGAGCCGTCGCCGACGGTCACTCGTCGCCCGACGGGGTCAATTTGAGTGACGTAAAGCGGCCTACCCGCCGCGATGCCCAGCCCCTTGCGTTGCCCAATGGTGTAGTTGCGCACGCCGGCGTGCCGAGCCAGGGCACGACCGTCGCTCGACACCACCTCGCCTTCCGCCGACTCGATCTTTTGCCCTTGCTCGTTGAGATAAGCCTGAATAAAGCGGCGGTAATTTCCGGTTGGAACGAAGCAGATTTCCTGACTGTCGGGCTTATCGGCGACGGGGAGATTCTTGCGTCGGGCAATCGCCCGCACTTCCTCCTTGGTCAAGTCGCCCAAGGGAAATAACGTTCTCGCCAACTGTTCCTGCGTCAGACCGAACAGGAAATACGACTGGTCTTTGACTCGATCCACAGCGCGAAGGAGCTGGTATCGGCCGGTAGCGGAATGATAACGGACGCGCGCGTAATGCCCCGTGGCGATGCGCTCGGCGCCGATCTGAAGGGCGGTCTCGACGAACCGCGCGAACTTGATTTCCGTGTTGCAGAGGCTGCACGGAACCGGGGTTTCGCCGCGCTGGTAGCTTTCGACGAAGGGCCGCACCACGGCTTCCTCAAAGCGGCTCTCAAAATTGACCACGTAGTACGGGAGACCGAGAAAGGCGGCCACGCGGCGCGCGTCATACACATCGTCGAGCGAGCAACAGCGGCCCGTGGCGTGAGCCGCCGAGCCGTCCCCTTCGGCCCCGAGCAGCGACGGCAGCCGGCGCTGGTTCCAAAGCTGCATGGTGAGGCCCACCACGCGCGGCGTGCCGCCGTTCGCATTGTTTTCGGCCAACAGGGCGGCGGCCGTGGAACTGTCCACGCCTCCGCTCATGGCCACGGCAAGGGTCATCGGCCCGCGGGATTCGCCCCTGCTAACTGCGAACCCCGACTTCCCTTCGCTTGTAATGCGGTGAAACGGAGCGCAACTGCTCGGCGACGGCGGGGATAATTGCGAGCGCATAATCCACTTCTTCCTGCGTGCTGAATCGGCCCAAGCTGAAGCGGATGCTCGAGCGCGCCTGCGCGGGAGTCCGGCCCACCGCCGTGAGGACGTGCGACGGTTCGACCGAGCCCGAGGAGCAGGCCGCGCCGGTTGAGCAGGCGATGCCGCGCAAGTCCATGGCGATCACGAAGCCTTCGCCCTCGATGTAATCAAAGCTGATGTTCGTGGTGGTCGGCAGACGCCGCGCTCGGTCCCCGGCCACGCTCGAGAGCGGGACGCCTTCAAGCATTCCCGCCTCCAGCCGGTCGCGCAGCGCGGCCACGCGCCCCGCATCGTCCGCCCTATGGGCTCTTGCTAATTCTGCCGCCTTGCCGAGCCCAACGATGCCCGCCACGTTCTCCGTGCCCGGACGCCGGTCGCGCTCATGATGGCCGCCGTACATCAGCGGCTTCAAGATCGTTCCCTTGCGAATGTAGAGCGCGCCCGCGCCCTTCGGCCCGTTCAGTTTGTGAGCGGAAAGCGAGAGCAGATCCAAGCCGAACTTTTCCACGTCCACGGGAATCTTGCCCACCGACTGCACGGCGTCGCTGTGAAAGGCGACGTCATGGTCGCGGGCGATGCGCCCAATCTCTTCGAGCGGCTGGAGAGTTCCAATCTCGTTGTTGGCGTGCATCACGGTAATCAGCGCGGTTTCCGGCCTGATCGCGCGCTCGATGTCCGCCGGATCCACCACGCCGGAGCTTCCCACCCTCACATAGGTGACGCGCACGCCGCGCTTCTCGAGGGCCTGGCAAGTGTGGAGAACCGCGTGGTGCTCGATGGCGGTGGCCACCACATGCTTGGTCTCCGAGCGTGCCGCTTCCACCACCCCGAAAATCGCGGCGTTGTCCGATTCGGTGCCGCCGCTGGTGAAGGCGATCTCATTCGTCCGGGCGTTCACCAGACACGCCACCTGCTCGCGCGCGGTTTCCACCGCCGCCCGCGCCTGCTGCCCGAACCAGTGAATCGAAGAGGCGTTGCCGTATTGCTCCACAAAATACGGCCGCATCGCCTCAAACACTTCGGGCGCAACCGGCGTGGTCGCGTTGTTGTCGAAATAGACTCGCCGCATTTCGATCCTTCGTTGCTGTTGTCTCCAGCCTAGACGAGGCTCAACGTGAAGTCAAATCCTGAGCGCAAGCCGGTCGCGCGAAGCTGCACGTTCACAGCTCCGCGGCCCTTTGTGGGAGTGCCAGCCCAAAGCCGCAGATCTCAAGCGCGGAGGCGCTATCCGCTGCCGCTGCTCTCGAAATCAAATTCCTTCGGTGACAAAGCGTTTGGCGTGTTCTTTCAAGATGCAGCGGTCCTCGATGACATCGAGGCCGGCGCGGCGGGCGCGGCGGGCGGCGGCTTCATGCTCGACACCTTCCTGCATCCAGACGACTTTGGCTCGCTGGCGGATGGCGCTTTCAACGATGGCGGGAACGAACTCGGAGCGGCGGAAAATGACGACCACCTCGAAAGGCTCGGGAACGGCTGCGAGCGATGGATAAGCTTTTTCTCCCAAGACCGATTCCTCGCGCGGGTTGACGGGAATGATGCGGTAGCCATGAGCCTTCATGTAAGCGGCGACGCCGTAGCTGGGGCGCATCGGCTTGGAAGATAAGCCGACGACGGCGAGCGTTTTGGAGCGCTCCAGGACTCCCGAAATGAGGTCCGGCGAGCCTCGCCGCCGAGCGTGCGATGCGCGAATCCGCGCGTGTCCCGACAAACCCGTGGACGCCATGTTATCCCCCATCCAGTCCCGGTTTTTCGCTTGCTACCGGCGCAACCCGCCGCCAGTTCGCAGCCACGGCATGATCGCCGTGTCGTGGGGTCTTGGAGAAAAAGCCCGCGTCACAAAATCGGTGGCGTGGCTACCCCTCGACGCTATCTCGAGGTGGCGGCCGGCACAGCCATGATCCGTTTGAGCGCCTCCAGAAACCGCGCATTATCCGGCCTGACGCCTATGGTAACGCGAAGGCGGGTCGGAAAACCATAGAGTTTCATGGGGCGCACGATGATGCCCTCGCGCAGCAGTCGGACGAAATCTTCCTCGCAATCGCGGCCGGTATCTATCAAAACGAAGTTCGCCGCCGAAGGCGTGTAGCGCACGCCGAGCAGGGCCAGCTCTTGGGTGACGAATTTCATTTCCTGGCGGTTGGATTCAACCGAGCGCGCGACGTGCTCGCGGTCGTCGAGGGCCGCGAGCGCTGCCGCCTGCGCCAGACGGCTGGCGTTGAAGGGCGAGCGCATGCGGTTGAGCGCCCCCATCAGCTCGGGATGGCCCAGGCCGTAGCCGATGCGCAATCCAGCGAGGCCGTGAACTTTGGAGAACGTTCGCAGCACCAGAACGTTCCGGCCCTGGCGAACATATTCGAGCGAGCGCGAGTAGTCCGGCCTGGGGACGTAATCATAATAGGCTTCATCCAGAACGACCAGCACGCGCGGCGGCACGGCGCTTAAAAAGCGATCCATCTCCTCGGCCGTTGCCAGGGTGCCCGTCGGGTTGTTGGGATTGCCGATATAAATCACTTTCGTGCGGGGCGTGATGGCGTGGGCGAGGGCGGCCAGGTCAAAGGTTTCATCGCGCAGAGGCGTTTGGACCAGATTCGCGCCCACTTCGTCAATCGCCAGACGGTAGATGTAAAAAGAGGACTCGGAGGTGATGCCTTCGTCGCCCGCAGTGAGAAACGTCCTGGCGACGAGTTCAATCAGGTCGGTCGAGCCGGCGCCCAAGATGATCTGGGCCATCTCGAGCTGATGAATTTCTGCCAGACGGCGGCGAAGGTAATAGCCGTTGCCGTCGGGATAAAGATGAATCTTGCTGAGGTGCTGGTGAAGCGCGGCGAGGGCTTTCGGCGACGGGCCGAGCGGATTCTCATTCGAAGCCAGCTTGATGGCGGTGCGGCCCAGCTCGCGCTCGACCTCTTCGATGGGTTTGCCGGGAGGGTAAGGGCGAATGCGCCCGACCCACGGCAGAAGCAGTTCGTTAATGGAAAAACGCTCAGGCACGGATTTAGAAATTATGAATTACGAATGCCAAGCCGTCCTAAAAGTATAACGACAGGAAAAAGCTCCACGACCATGGGAACGAGTGGTCGTTCGTAATTCAAAATTTATAATCGTCATCCGGTTTCCATCGTTTGAGCCGTTCGATTTCCTTTGGCGAAAGCACTCGAAACTGCCCCGCCGCAATTCCCCGGTCGGTCAGGAAAGCGATCCGAACCCTTTTTAACTTTAACACCGGCTGCCCGATGCGCTCAAACATGCGGCGGACCTGATGGTTTCGCCCCTCGAGCAAAGTGATTTCAAACCAAGGCTTGCCGCGCTCGGCGAGTGGATGAATGCGGCATGGCAAGGTGCGACGGCCGTCCAGCACGATGCCCCGCTCGAGTTTGCCCAGGTCTTCCGGCGCCGGCTCACCCTTGAGCTTGACGTAGTAGGTCCGCGGGACGCGGGCAGCGCGCGTCATCAGGAAATTGGCCAGTTCGCCGTCGTTCGTGAGCAAGATCAGGCCCGTCGAATGATAATCCAGACGCCCCACCGGATAAACGCGCTCCTTCACGCCGCGCACCAGCGAAAGGACCGTGGGGCGATGCTGCGGGTCGCTGACGGTTGAAATGTAGCCGTCCGGTTTGTTGAGCAGAATCACCAGGCGGCCAGCGGCGCGGGGGAGAGGACGGCCATCCACGGAAATTTTGTCGCGCGCCGGATCGGCTTTTGACCCCAGCGCCGTGACGGCCCGACCGTTGACGGCGACTCGCCCTTCGAGAATCAGCTTCTCGGCTTTTCGCCGCGAAGTGACGCCCGCCTCAGCCATGATTTTTTGAAGGCGCTCGAGCATGGGTCAAGACACGACGCTAAACGATCAGAACGTGAACGCACCGCAGTCCCCCGCCTTCGAGGCCGGCGGTGTTTCTCCTACACCGTGGCCAGGAGGTCGAGAGAGCGGCGATCCGTGCCCCTCGCTCAATCTGAACGGGTCGGCTCGTCCGACGGCGCTTCTTCTTCGGTGCCGCCGAGCGCCTCAGCGTCAACGGAAGTTGTAGCGGCGGCCTCCGCGGGAACGGGCGGCTCGCCGGCCGTTTGCGCGGCCGCGACGCGGGATTCAGCGGCGAACAGTTCCGGTCCGAGCGCCTGTCGCGCCAGTTCTTCGAACTCTTTCAAGCTCGGCAATTCCCCAACGTCTTTGAGGCCGAAGTGAATCAGGAAATCACGCGAGGTGCGATAGAGGATCGGCCGGCCGACCACGTTTTTCCGTCCCGCCGTGACCACCAGCTTTTTTTCCATGAGCGTGTGGATGACGCCGCCCGAGTCCACGCCGCGAATTTCGTTGATTTCGGGAACCGTCACGGGCTGGCGATAGGCGATGACGGCCAGCGTCTCGAGC
>JAKAWO010000087.1 GCA_021827255.1 Acidobacteriota bacterium
TACGGACATCATCCGGCGTCCCGGATCCCGGCGCAAGCGGCGAATTTCGCGACCCAACTGGTCGAGGAACCGCTGACGAGTCCAAAGGCCACAGCGTAATAACGTCAGATAGGAATAATAGGTGGTCAGCCCCTCGACAAACCACAAACTTTTGGTGTACACCGGGCCGCGGTAATTGAAAGGCCCTAGCCCCGCCGGCCGCAACCGCTTCACATTCCAGAGATGAAAGAACTCATGCGCGGCGATTTCAAGGGCTTCGCCGAGCGCCCCTTGCGACAAGCTGCCCGGAATGATGATGTCGGTCGAATTAAGATGCTCCATGCCGTCGCCCATCGGAATGTCAGGGGCAAAGTGGAAGATGAAGGTGTAGTTCGCAAAATCCGGCAACGGCATCATGCCCATTTCGGTGTCAACGATCTTTTCCACGCCGTCCACCAGCGGCTGAATGTTCTTGTCGTTGGGGTCAAAACTATGCACGGCCACGCGGAACGTTTTACCGCGATCTTGAAATGCTTGCATCCTAAGGCGCGGCGAAATCTCAAGCGGCGTGTCCGCCAAAACATCGTAGTCGCGCGCGTGGAACGTCTGCTGGCTGGTCGAAAGCGAGAAACCGCTGACGATCTTCCATCCGGCGGGCGCATTGACCGTCAACGTGACTGGATCGGGCTTGTGGCCGGCGACATACATGAATACCGAAGCGCCGTTCACCGCCGCGTGGGTGGTGTCGAATTGGGAGAACGATCCTGTCAGGTCATTCCCATAAACTCGATAGCGAACCTCGACCGTGCCTTGCGCGCCTTGGGTATCCACATCCCAGGAGGTGTCGTCGGGTTGGTTCCAGCGAAGCGGCTGGTTGCTGGGGCCTCGAGCTTCAAATTGCTGCACGTTCTTGGCGAAGTCGTAGATCGCGTAGCGGCCTGGCGCCCAGCGAGGCAGAACAAACTCGATGGAGGGCGTGGAGACGTTCCGCGCTGTGATCTCGACTTGCATAAGGTGCGTGGTCGGCCGCGTAAGGAGAAGCGCATAGCTAATCTCGAGGGGCGTGCCCTTTGACGCTTGAGCCGCATCGGAGCGCGCCGCCAAGCTGACGGCCACCAGCACGACAAAGATTCCCGAACAAACACCCCTTCGCCGGCCCATCCATCTTATGGTTTGACTTTTCAAAGGCCTCCTCTGGGCTGTGATCCAATGGGTTCCAAAATTCGGGCAACAACGGATCCGGGCGCTCGGCCTCCGAGGCTCGCGAGCCACGGGCACGTCGGTCGGCTCATCGTTCATTGCGCCGCGCCCCCGGCGGAATGCCCCAGCGGCTCGAGCGTCAACTTGTGGACGGCAGCCGCAGAGACAGCATGGTTCGAGAACAGCATGCGAAAGCTCCGGCCGGCGTACCATGCTGAAAACTGATCCTTGTAATAGGGGCTGAAAATCTGCCCGGACTCTCCGAGCGGAAGATTATTGACTGAGTGGTTGAAATGGGCAAAGTCCACCACCATGCGCATCGAAGGGCCGAGGTCCGGCGTCGTGGCCTTGACGGTGGTGGCCATGCCACGCTGCGGGAATGGCCCGACGTCAAAAATGTATTTCATCAGCGGCAGCGCGTCGAGCGGATGGCGAAAGAGCAGCGGAATGGTCCTGCCCCATTGCCAGCGAAGCTCGTCAGCGGTGCCCGTGAGCCGAGCGATGCGGCGCAAAGCGTCTTGCAGGCTTTCCATCAGGGTGACGTTAAAGTCGGCGTCGCCCGGCGGCAGCCAGCGCGCCCACTGATTTTGGAGCGCGTTGTCCACAAACGTCCAACGCAATCCCCAATGATAGAACCGATAATCTTTCCCTAGCTTCGGCCGGAGCAGCCGCTCCAGAAGCGCCTGACGAGTGAACTTGCAGATGAGCGGGGCAGGGGAGTGCATCCGCGCCTCGCCGTTCCATTTCCCCAGAATGCCCAGCGCCTCCTGCATCTGAGGGTTCTGCGGCGGCCTGGCTTTGGCGGCCTTGATCAGCCAGCCGACCAGCCATTTGTCCTCCAGCGAATAGATATCCGAATCAATCCGCAGCATGTCCGCGACGGTCATTTTCTGCCTGGCTTCAAGAAGTTGATAGATGCGGGCGGTGCGCCAGGGTGCTTCCCAATCGTGGGTGATGAAGTAGGGGTACCCGTCGGGCACCACGCGGCTGTTCGCGGTGGCGATGATGCCGTAGGGCGGGTTGAAAGCGTGCGGAAGATCCTGGAAGGGAATATAACCCTGCCAGTCATACTCATTTGTGTCGCCGGGGACGGGCAGCGATCCGTCGCCTTTCTTGCGCACGGGCACCCAGCCCGGCGCGTAATACCCGATGTTGCCGTCGGCGTCCGCATAAACCATGTTTTGCTCGGGACCGCTGAAGGTGCTGAGCGCGTCTTTGAACTGCTGCCAGTTTTGCGCTTCGTCCAGCTTCATGAACGTGCTGATGTTAAGCGCGTGCGGCTGTAGAGCTGTCCATTCGAGCGCCAAGTCGCGGCCGCCTTCGTGCGAAACGATCGGGCCATGTCGAGTCACGCGGACCGTGAGCGGGTAATCCGGCCGGCCTCGAACATGAATCATCTCCCGCCGCGTTTCTGCTTGTTGCCATTGGCCGTTGTAAAGGTACTGATTTGAGTGCTGGGGATTGAATTTTTCAATGAACAAGTCTTGCACGTCCGGCCCTGTGTTCGTCATGCCCCAGGCGATTCTTTGGTTGTGGCCGATGATAACCGCCGGGATACCCGGAAGGCTCACGCCGGTTACATCAACTTCCGGCGATTCGAGCTGGATCTGATACCAGACGCTCGGCACGCCCAAGTGAAGGTGAGGATCGTTCGAGAGCAGCGGCTTGCCCGAGTTGGTGTGGGCGCCGCTGACCACCCAATCGTTGCTGCCGAGCACAAGCGTGGACCGGTCCCAGGGGTGAAGGAGCGCGGCCAGCGACGGATGACGGCTCACTCCAAACAGTTCCGCCAAAAGCCCGTCGGGGCTGGGCTGAACGGCCCGGACCGGTCCACGAACCATCTCCGCGACCGGATGGTCGAGCGGCGAGCTGTCAGGAAACATGTCTCGATAGAGCTGGGGGCCGACGCGGCTCAGGATGAATTCGCGCATCAAGTCAATGCGCCAGGAAGAATTCAGGGTCTTCATCATGTTCAGGGCGACGGCGAAGCAATCGGCAAGCCGCCACGGCCTCGGCTGATAGTGGAGAATGACGAACTCGATGGGCAGACGGTCGCGGTGGGTGGAGATGAAGGCATTGACGCCGCGTGTGTAAGCGGTGAGAAGGCGGCGGGAGTCGGGGTCCAGCTCCGCGACGGCCCGGTCGGCGGCTTCGCGGAAGCCGAGGGTGCGGTTTTGAATATCGGCGTGCAGCGCTCGCGGACCGAGGATTTCCGCCAACTCGCCGAAAGCGGCGCGGCGGCTGATGTCCATCTGCCACAGCCGGTCTTGCGCCGTGACGTACCCTTGGGAGAACAAAAGGTCGGGGAGCGATTGTGCCCGAAGGTGCGGAATGCCGTGGACGTCCCGCAAAATCTCCACGGGATGCTGGACGCCGGCAAGCCGAAGGGTTCCATCGAGCTCGGGCAGGCTGACGCGCGCCCGCCAATAGAACCAGCCGATGGCCCCGGCGGCCAAAAGCGCCAGAAGCGTCCCAGCCGCCGTGAAGGATCGCCGCAGCCGGTGAGTCGCGCTGTCGGCTGGTTTTTCTGGGACGGCTGTGGGAGTATGGGTCATCGGTGAGCGAAGGAGCGGCCCCTTCAGCGTCCAACGGGCCTGAGGGCTCGGATAGGCGAGTGTACTCAAAATCAGCGAAGGGGGCAACGAAAGAGCGATCTCGGCGGAAAGGGAATTGACAATACTTTTTGCCTAATTTGTAATCGGCGCGAGGGGGCAGGGGAAGTATAATCAGCCATCAGCGAACGGATTTGAACGTGGAATCAAACTTTTGAGTTTGCGGAGGAATTATGAAGACCGAGTGGAAATGGGCGGCGGGCGTCGCGGCGACGATCGTGCTTGGCTTGGTAATGTTAATGGGCGGCAGGCGTCATTTCATTTTTGGCAGGCCCGCCCAGCCGCAGGCAGGCGCTTCCACGCCCGTCATTCCGAAGCTGCGCGCCTTCGATCCCAGCATGATGGACACGAAGGTCAGCGCCTGCACGAATTTTTTCCAATTTGCCGATGGGACTTGGGTTAAGAACAATCCGGTGCCACCGCAGTATCCAAGCTGGGGTTCGTTTAACGAGTTGCAAATCAAAGATCGCGAGGAACTGCACGGGATTCTGGAGCAGGCGGCTCGCGATAAGGACGCGGCTCCCGGCTCGGACACGCAAAAGATCGGCTACTTTTACGCGAGCTGCATGGACCGGCCAGCGATCGAGCAAGCCGGCGTCAAGCCGCTCGAGCCTGAATTCAAACGAATCGCCGCCATCCACGACGAGAAAAGCCTGGAAGACGAAATCGCCCGCCTGCAACGCATGGAAGTCAACGCGGTCTTCAGTTTCGGCTCAACTCAGGACGAAAAGAACAGCTCGCAAGTGATCGCTGGGGCGGGGCAAGGTGGCCTTGGCCTGCCGGACCGCGACTATTACACCAAGACCGATGCGAAGTCCGTAAAAATTCGCCAGGAGTACGTGGCTCACATCGCCAAAATGTTCGAATTGCTAGGCGATCCTCCGGCCAAGG
Source organism: Acidobacteriota bacterium (assembly GCA_021827255.1). Lineage (GTDB taxonomy): Bacteria > Acidobacteriota > Terriglobia > UBA7540 > UBA7540 > JAKCCV01. The sequence continues at coordinate 4,683 of JAKAWO010000087.1, forward strand.
CCGCCTCTGAGGCGGCGACGGTGATGAAGATGGAAACCGAAATGGCCGACGCCTCGATGACGCCGGTCGAACTCCGCAATCCCGTGAAAACCTACCATAAAATGGCCATCGAGCAATTGCGAGGCTTGACCCCGAGCTTTTCCTGGCCTTCGTATTTCAACGAAGTTGGCAAGCCGGGACTTTCCACCGTGGATGTGATGCAGCCGAAATTTTTCCAAACCGTCAGCCAGATGATGGCCACGCTGCCTCTCTCCAACTGGAAAACTTATCTGCGCTGGCATGTGATCAACCACGCGGCGCGGGCTCTTTCTTCGCCTTTCGTCCGGGAGAACTTTAACTTTAACGGGCGCATTCTGAGCGGAACCAAGGAAATTTTGCCGCGCTGGCAGCGGTGCGTCCAAGCCACCGACAACGAGCTCGGCTTTGCGCTGGGCAAGGAGTATGTGAAGAAGTATTTTCCACCCTCCGCCAAGGCTCGAGCGCTCAAGATGGTTCACAACCTGATGGACACCTTGCGCGAAGACATTCAAACCTTGCCGTGGATGGGCCCGAGCACCAAGAAGGCGGCCATTGCCAAGCTGGATGCGTTTACGCTGAAGATCGGCTATCCCGACAAATGGCGTGACTACTCCCCCTATCGCGTAGTCCGGGGTCCTTACATTGTGAACTTCCTCAACGGCGACCGATTCGATTTCCATCACGACGTGAACAAAATTGGCAAGCCCGTGGATCGGACCGAGTGGCAAATGACGCCGCCCACCGTCAACGCCTATTACGATCCCCAAATGAATGAGATTGTTTTTCCGGCGGGAATCCTGCAGCCGCCCTTCTTCGATCCCAAGGCGGACGACGCGGTCAACTACGGCGGGATTGGGGCGGTGATCGGGCACGAAATGACGCATGGCTTTGACGACCAAGGCCGGCAGTTCGACGCTCACGGCAATTTGAAGAATTGGTGGACGCCGGAAGACTTGAAGCGCTTCAAGGCAAGAGCCCAGTGCATTGTGAACCAGTTTGACAATTACGTTGCGATTGGCCATCAGCACGAAAACGGTAAGCTGGTTCTGGGCGAGGCCATCGCGGACTTGGGCGGGCTGACCATCGCTTATAAGGCCTTTAAGAAAACACCGGAAGGCCGGGCCAACGGTCCTAAAATTGACGGCTACACGCCGGACCAACGGTTCTTCATCGCCTATGGTCAAATCTGGGCGACCAACATTCGGCCCCAGTTTGCCCGACTGCTGCTCAGCGCGGATCCGCACCCGATGGGTTTTATCCGCGCCTTCGCCGCGCCCTCCAACATGCCTGCCTTTGCCCGAGCGTTTGGGTGCCAGCCGGGAAGCGCCATGGTGAGGCCGGCCGGCGAACGCTGCCAGATTTGGTAGGGAGGACGGCCTGACGAAAACTGTCATGCAACCGACAGTTCTCGTCCTGCTAGTCACCCTTGGCGGGACATCGGCCAGAATTATCAAGGAGATACGCGGCTCTACGACTTCCTCGGGTGGCCCCCCAATTGCTCTCCAGTAACGAGGGAGTAAACTCTTTAGAACTTGAATTGCGCGTCGGAATGTTCTACAGTACCCCCCAGGTAGAGGGGATTTCGATCGCGCTCGCCACGGACAGGCCGATAGAAAGAGCGCCCGAGCACGCCGCGTAGGTGAACTGCCCGCAGGCTCGACGGCCAAGGGGAGGACGATCCGATGGCCAAAAAAGGCACTGGATTTACCGTGCTGGAGCTCTTGGTGGTGATCCTGATTATGGGGATCGTAGCCGCCATGGCTTTGCCGGAGGCACTCAATGCGATTAAGGATTACCGGCTGAATTCGGATGCCACGTTCATGGCCAGTACGCTCAACGTCGCGCGCATGCAGGCAGCATCGCAATACGCGCCCTATCGGGTCGCGATTGACTTTTTAACAGGAACTTATTGGGAAGAGCAGCTTTGTGGCGACACACCCTCGAGCGTGGACTCAAATTGCACCTCTCCTTATAACCCTTATTCGACCCCAAGGATCATCGGGGGCACGCAATACATATCTCAAGGGGACAGTTTTGAAACTTGCCGACCGAGCTCAGTAACCTCCTACCCAGGCGAGATTCAATCCGACTCCATCCCTTGCGGAAGCCCGCCCCCGCTTTACATTTACTTTAACACGCGCGGATCGCCCGTGGATAGCAGCGGGAACATGGCAAGTAACGGAGGGTACGTGGTTTACATCACCAACTCCGATCAAATGGTGGAAGCGGTGACGGTCGCCGTGGGAGGGGCTGTTTCAACATGGTTATGGAATCCAGTGAGCGGGACATGGAACGGAAAATAGGAATATTGACCGCCAAAGGCAGGACAGGCGCTGATCCCCAATCGAGCCGCTGCGGAGAGCGGGGAACAACCCTCATCGAAGCCTTGATTGCCGTGCTGGTGGCTATGATCGGAGTTTTCGGCTTAGGCAGTTTAATCTTTGAGGCTACGGTCACCAACAAAAACCAGGGGACCGAGGTCACGCGCGCCACCATTTACGCCCAGGACAAGATGGAAAAGCTGCTGTCGCTCGATTTCAACGCCTGCACGCAAGCATCCTCCTCGCAGCCTGCGAGTTGCAACACGACCAACATTGGGGCCACGGGTTGGACACAGGGACTGCTGGCGGGCGGGACGACGGGCGAGCAGGCCAACGGCTCCTATACCGTGCAAGATTCCTGTCCAGCTTCGGGAACGTCGGTAGGCTACGTTGATTATCTGAGCCCCGACGGCCTTCAGTTGCCCACCGGAGGGCCGGCGTCGAGTTGCTCGGCGCTCACGGGCGCCACGGTGGGCTATGTCCGAATGTGGCAGATCACCGATCTGCCCTCGACCGGCGGCCCGGCCATCAAGGAAGTTTCGGTGGCCGTCTATTCGATGCTCTCGGTCAGCACCGGCACGGCCCGCCCGATCGTAACTCTGACCAGCTATCTGTCAAATCCGTATTAGGGGAGCCGGAAATGGTTGTGGTGACAAGCCCTTGCCCGCGTCAACGCCCGAATTCGAGGGCTGGTTTCTCGCTTTTGGAGACGCTGGTGGCGATCGTGATTATCGTCCTGCTCATGTCCGCCGTGTTTCCGTTTCTTGCCCAGTCGCAGAAGAGGTTTCAAGGCAACGAGGCCTCGGCCGAGGCCAGCCAAAGCGCCCGCGCCGCTCTGGAAGTGATGACCCAGGAGATCGGCCAAGCGGGCTTCAACCCCAATCTCAGCTCCGGCAAAACCCTCGCCCAGGCGGTCGCTCCCAGCGGCACCGCCCAGTGCGTCACCCTGAGTGATATCACCGGGATCAATCCGGGAGACTGGCTCGCCGTGGACAGTGGCCCCAACTATGAGGTGGTTCAAGTCCTTTCCACTTCAAACTCGACGGATGTTTACTTGCCGGCTTGCTCCGGACCCGACCAGATTCAAGCCAGGTTCTTAATGTGTCACGGGTCACCCTGCGCTCTGTCCCTACCGCCCTCACCGTCCGCCTCCCCGGTCCCGGTCATCAGCTACAATCTTCCTTTTAGCTCCGGCATCCTGGCGGCCGCCGGCACTTCCAACGACCAGAGGCTGGAGTTCTTCGGCGACATCAATCAAAACGGGCAGATTGATTATGTGGTGTACAGCCTCAATCCGGTTTCGCCGGCAACGTCCGTCACGGTCAACGGGACAACCTACACGCTTTACAATATGTACCGTTCGGTCACGCCGGTTCAGTTCACCACGCTTCCCACCCCGTCCGGCTATACCCCGCCCGCGAACAATTCTGCCAGCCTTTTTGTGCCCAACGTGCTGTACAACGCGACTAACAAGAGCGGTCCAACCGGCCAGCCGATCTTTTCTTACACGACCCAAACCATTGCCGTGGTGCCCACGGTGGTGACCGCCGTGGGGACCATCGTCGTGACCATGTGCGTGGCGATCAGTCCCAAGAGCTTGGAGACCCAGACGGTTCAATGGCTCACCCTGGCCACGCAGATCCGCCCCTTGAACATCAATGAAGCGCTTGCCGTAAACGAAGCCGGCGCCACGCCCTATTTGCCGCCCCTTCCGGCCAGCCTGCCGATGACTTTTCCGACGAACTATTATCAGTGAGGAGACAACGTCATGAGCGCAAGAAGGCAGGGTCTTCGCGAATTTGCTTCTGAAGCAAACGCCCGGACTGGTTGCTCCACCGAGGACGGGAAGCGCGGAGCGCGCGCCGCGCGGAGGGCTGAGCCTCCGAATGATAGGCGCGAGAGGCTCTGCTCGAGGAGCACCTTTTTGGGCGAGCGCGTTCCAGGCAAAAGGCGCCGCAACCCAGAGGGCGTCGCCTTGATCCTTGTATTGCTCGCCATGCTCATCCTGACGGTGCTCGCGGCGACGATTGTTTTCACCGCCCGGGCCGAAACCTTTGCCAGCTACAATTACCGCTTGGACACGGAGTCGGATTACTTGGCCAAAGCGGGCATCCAGCGCGCCGTGAACTGGTTCCGGAGCAACCATTATCAGGGCGTCGAGCAGTCCCAAATCTACAGCGGCAACCCGGAGCCTCCGTCGTTCTTCTACGCGCTCACCTCAAGTGGCTCCCCGCTCAACCTTTACACAGCAAACAATTCTGGCGTGTTCTGCGTGAGTGGCGGTTGCCCCTCGAGCAACAGCCCTGTCCAGTTGATCGGCATCTCGGGCACAGGATCGTCGAACTATCCCAACATTGACAACACGGAGGCCACGCCCGTCGCGGTGGCGACGGCCTTTGCCAATGATCTGGTGAACGCGGCGGTGACCGACGCCAACGGGAATACGCTCGGCACCTTCTCGATTAACGCGCGCCTCCTCAACTACCAGACCGCGAACGTGTGTCCGCCCAGCCAAATTTGCCCCCCGTACACGGTTGAGCCGGTGGAGACTTGGAAAATCACTTCGCTCGCCCACTGGACAGGCGGCAGCGGAAGCACTCAGGCGACGGCAGAGGAAGAGGCGATTGTCCAGCCCATCTTCCTTCCGACCTGGGGGAACGCCTTGTATGGCTTTTGCTCCGTTAGCATGCAGGGAAGCGCGGGGGCCTGCACGGACGCCTTCAACTCATCGCTGGGCCCCTATGGCGGTGGCAATCCCTCCGTGGCCTCCGGAGCGTGTGATTCGAGCAGCACCAACGTCATTAGCTCAGGAGCGGGCGTGGGCGCGAACGGCTACGTCTCGATCAGCAGCAACCCGACCGTAGCCGGAAACATCACCCTCGGAAATAACCCGAGCGGCGGTTCGTCCTGTTGCTCACCCTCATCCGGTCCGGCCTGCGGCTACAACGGCAGCACCAACTCGATCGAAGGACAGGTCGTGGACGGCCCCCACGTGAACCCTCCGCCGACGCCAACATTCCCCTCTAATTTGTCCACTGCGCCCGCTTACTCCGTATCCGGGTCCGTCGTGGTCGTGCCGACGGGGGCGTCGTTTGCTCCGCCGGGCTCAGGCGGCAGCAACACGATCGGCTCCGCCACCCAGCCTTGCGTCTCCGGCGGGACGTGCAACGGCACCGCCGCGAGCCCGTACGATATCAGCAGCCTCACCCTGAAGGGCAACTCGCACACCTTGCTCGAAATGGTCGGAAGCAGCAGCGCGCAAGA
>JAKAWO010000088.1 GCA_021827255.1 Acidobacteriota bacterium
CCCGCTCACCCAGCATCCTCAAATTCTTGGCCATGAGTTCGCAGGCGAAATTTTGGAGGTGGGGCGCGAAGTTAAGGATTTGAAGCCAGGCGACCGCGTTCTGTGCGATCAAGGGCGCAACTGCGTGAGCCAAGGACGCGAGCCGGTCTGCGCTTACTGCGCCTCCGGCGATACGCATCAGTGCGCCTTTTACATGGAGCACGGCATCACCGGGCTGCAAGGGGCGCTGGCCGAATACATTTCGATCCCGGCCGTCAACTGTCTGCCGATTCCCGGCGACATGCCGGCGGAGCAGGCGGCGCTCGTCGAGCCGCTGGGTTGCATCCTTCACTCGAGCGACCGCGTCGAGCGCGCCACGGCGCGCTATACCTTGACGGGCCCGGAGCGCATCCAAAGCGTTCTCATCACCGGCGCGGGTCCGGCCGGGCTGCTCTTTCTCCAATATCTTCGCAACGTCAAACATTTTGACGGCCTGGTGATAGTGAGCGACGTTCGAGAGAAAAATCTCGACCTGGTCCGGCAATTCGGCGGCACGCCCATTAATGCCGTAAAGGTCAGTTTGCCGGAGGCCGTTCACGAGCTGACCAAGGGAGAGCGCGTTCATTACTTGATCGAGGCTTCTGGCCATTCCATCATCTTTGAGCAAATGCCGAGCCTGATCCGCAAGCAGGCGACGGTTTTGCTTTATGGCCACGGCCACCAGGGGCGCGACATCGGCCTGCTCTGCACGGTTCTGTTTTTGGAGCCGACGCTGGTCGCCTCGGTGGGCGCTTCGGGCGGCTTTGATCCTGACGGCCGCCCCACAACCTACCGCCGCGCCCGCGAGCTGGTGCATTCCAACGCTGTCCAGGTGTTGCCCTTCGTGACGCACCGCTATCGCTCCCTTGATGAGATTCGCCGCGCCTTCGCGGAGGACTTTGCCAAGCCGGAGTATATTAAGGGCGTCTTGAGCGTCGCCTGACAAGGCGCATAGCGGCCATCGCGCGCGAGGCCGCCGCAGCGCAAAACGCGCCTCCCGCGGCTCACGGATGCCGCGACTTTGCGCCTTGGCGAGAGGATGCACCTTCCGGCAGCTTGGGTCTGACATGAATAAGGAGGCAACCGTTCGATGAGCGAGTGGATGGGGTTCGTGCTGATTGTCCTGGGTGGCGCGATGCAAGGGACTTATTACCTCGGCCTCAAGTACGTGGAACCGTGGAAGTGGGAGAACATTTGGTCGGTTTATGCAGTATTCTCGCTGCTCTTGCTTCCGGTGGCGCTCGCCGCCGCGACCGTCCCGAGTCTCCGCCAGGTTTTCACCCAGTCGCCGAGCGCCGCCCTCTGGGGGGTGTTTCTTTACGGCATCGGCTGGGGCATTGGCTCAACGCTTTCGGGCCTCGGCGTCGCTAGGCTAGGCTTGGCCATGGGCGTGGCCATCCTGCTCGGCGTCACCGCCGCGATTGGCTCCTTCGTTCCGCTGATCGTCAAAACCCCCGGGCTCGTTCTCCAGCCCAAAGGCATGATGATTATCGTTTCCGTGGTCACGCTCCTGGTGGGTGTGCTTTTGATCGCCGTCGCAGGTAAAAAACGCGAAGTATCGCAAGGCGGAGCTGTAAAGGCCGTCATTCCGGGCAGCTTTGCCACCGGCTTGGTGATTTGCGTTCTGAGCGGCATTTTCTCTTCCATGCTCAATCTCGCCTTCGCCTTCAGCAAGCCCGTCGCCGACGCCGCTGTAGGCGCGGGCGCCAGCTCCTCCGCGGCGCTCAACGCCGTCTGGATGATCGCTCTTGGCGGCGGCTTCCTGGCCAACGCCGTCTATACGTCCTACCTGATGACGCGGAACAAGACTTGGAAGAATTTCGCCCTGCCCCAAACGGGGGTCTTTTGGCTGATCGGTTTGGTGATGGGCGCGCTTTGGTATTTCGGCGTCGTTCTCTACGGGCGCGGCGCCGCTTCGATGGGAGAAATCGGCTCGGTGATCGGCTGGCCGGTTTTTCTTGCGGCGATGATCGTCTTCTCGAGCATCTGGGGATTTGCGACCGGCGAATGGAAAGGCTCGAGCCCGCAAGCCAAGCGTTTTATGGCCAGCGGCTTTGTCGTGTTGATGCTCGCCTGCGCCCTGCTCGGCGTCGCCAACCGCATGTGAGCGCCCGGCGAAAGCGGGCTTGCGCGAGGGCCCGCCGCAGTCGGCGGCAGCGCAGGGGATTATGGCTGGCCGGCGCTTTCACGGCTTGCGGCGTCGGTTCTCCCACCAGTCCAGGTGGGTAAGGGCGGCGGGTCAAGCGTGTCCGACGACTTGGCGTCCAGGTATTCGCCCCAGCACCTGGGGAATTGCGCCCATCTCTCAGCCAGGCGCCACGGCGAGGGTCGGTCCGCCGCTTACGGCGTGGGGGCTTGGGGCGGGATGATCTTGGCCTCGCGCAGCGCGGCCCAGAACTCGGCGGGAATCGGATGGCTCATCAGGCGGAAGTTTTCCTCCAATTCCGCTACGGATCGAGCTCCGGGAATCACGGACGCGACGGCCGGATGAGCAAGCGGGAATTGCAGCGCCGCGGCGCGCATGGGAACCGAAAAACGCTCCGAAACTTGTTGCACGCGGCGAACTTTCTCCAGGATGTTGGGCGGCGCGTCCGCGTAATTGAATTTAGCGCCCGGCCGCGCGCCGGTTGCCAAGATGCCGCTGTTGTACGGCCCGCCGATGATGATGCTGATGTGTTTCTCGACGCACAGCGGCAGCAATTCCTTCAGGCCCGTGTGATCAATCAGCGTGTAACGCCCGGCCAAGAGAAAGCAGTCAAAGTCACCCTCGCGAGCAAAGCGCGCCAGCATTTCGGCTTGGTTCATGCCGGCTCCGACGGCGCCAATCAGGCCTTGGCGGCGCAGCTTGGCGAGAGCTGGATATGCGCCCTCGATCGCTTCCTGGTAATGGTCGTCGGGGTCATGGATGTGGAGAATATCAATGCGCTCGAGATTGAGCCGCTTCAGGCTCGCCTCGAAGGACCGCATCACGCCGTCATAGCTGAAATCAAACACGGGACGGAACGGCGCGGGATTGTCGAACTCGTCGGGCTTGAGTTCGCCGGGCGATACGGGCGCGAGCAGCCGGCCCACTTTCGTGGCCAGAACAAATGCGCCTCGCTCGATGCCCGCCAGCGCGCGGCCCATGCGCATTTCGCTTTTGCCGTGGCCGTAAAGCGGCGCGGTATCGAACAAATTGATTCCCATCGGCAGGGCGCGGCGAATGGTCGCAAGGGCTTCGCCTTCGGGCACGTCCTGGAACAGCCCGCCGAGCGGCGCGCCGCCCAGACCCAGGCGTGTCACTTGCAGCTTGGTTTTTCCCAGGCGAACTTTGCTGAGTGGGTTCATGAAGTTCTCCGCTCCACCGCCACGCTCTCCTTGCGCCGGACTCGGCGTCGCCTCCGAACGTATGCGGCAGCTTAAATTCCTAGGCCATTGGGAATTTATCATGAGGGTCAGCCGGCGGCAAGCGCAGGGCCGAGCCCGAATTAGCGCGGACGATCGCCGGTTCGCCAACCTAGCGCGCAAGTTGTCGGCGCGTGGGACAAAGCTGTTGCAAAAGCTTGCAGTCAGGTAGAATGTCCATCGGAGCCGAAGCGAGCGTGGTGCGTCCAAAATAGCCTTACAGTGTAGCCTTGGTGGCGCGGCCATCTTGGCGGGGTTCTGACACGGGCGGGACGCCCGTGCCACATCGCGGCATGGTAAAGGAACGTTCGACGCACCCCGCTGGCAGGGAAAGTTGCGGCGAGCTGGCGTTCACACCGTCAGATTTCGCCGCCCGTGAGAGTGGAATGGAACGCATGAAACCCCTTGAAGACGCCGCCATCGTGATCCGTCCGGGCAAAGACAACGTTGCGGTGGTGACGGAGGACTTTGTTGAAGCGGGAACAGAGCTTCGATATGACGGCCGGGTGCTGAGGCTGGCGGGGCGGGTGTTACGCGGCCAGAGTTTTGCCATCAAGCCAATCAAAAAAGGCGGAGCGTACATCTCGCTGGGCGATCCGATTGGGCTAGCTTCGCGCGCGGTCAAGCCGGGCGATCCCATCAATGAAACAAATCTCGAAAACCGATTGCCGCGCCTTGCCGTCCGCTACCGCAATAATCCAACTCGCGCGCCGATTGATCATGCGCTCGCCGCGCTGACCTTTGACGGTTACGCGCGGCCGGACGGCTCCGTGGGCGCGCGGAATTACGTCGGCCTCATTACCTCCGGCATGTGCTCCTCGACCGAGGCGCGGGAGATTGCGGCGCGCGCCATGCGCGAGATTTACTCGCGCGAACGCTATCCGAACGTGGACGGCGTGGTGCCCATCGTTCACGAGTCCGGTTGCGGGATGCCCGACGGCCAGGCGGTGGCCCTTCTGAACCAATTGCTGGCCGATTCGCTGCGCCATCCGAACCTGGGCGCGGCGATTTACATTGACCTCGGCTGCGGCAAGACTTGCGTCGAGTGCTCAGCGCCGATTTTCCGCGACGCCGTGCCCGACTACAACCGCCGCGTGGTCAATATGACCATTCAGCAATTAGGCGGCAGCCAGGCGACGGTCGAGCGCGGACTAGAGGTTGTCGAAAAAATGCTCGATTACGCCAATCGCTTCAAGCGCCAACCGATACCGATTTCCAAGCTCATCGTGGGAACCAAGTGCGGCGGCTCGGATCGCTGGTCGGGGGTGACGGCCAATCCTGCCGTGGGCGTGGCCGCCGACCTGTTCGTTCGCGCCGGGGCGGCGGTCTTTTTGCCCGAAGTGCCGGAGCTGCAAGGCGCGGCCATGGTGGATCTCGCTCGCCGCGCCCGCACCCGCGCCGTCGGCAAAAAGCTCATGGGGGCGCTGCGGCGCTATGAATCGTATGTTAAAACATTTGGCGACGACTTCCGCGACAATCCTTCGCCCGGCAACATCAAGGGCGGCCTCTACAACATTTACCTGAAATCGAGCGGGGTCAAAGCCAAGGGCGGCACGTCCATCGTCGAGGATTTGATTGAATATGCCGAGTGGCTGGGCGACCGCAAAGGACTTTACGTGCTCTACACGCCCGGCTACGATCAGATTTCCACCACGGCGCTGTTTTTGAGCGGAGCGCAGGTGGCCCTGTTCACCACGGGGCGCGGCACGGGCACCGGCTGCGCGCTCGGTCCGGTGGTGAAAATCGGCTCGAACGCGCAGCTCGCCAAAACTTACGCCGACCTCGACATCAACGCCGGAACCATCCTCGACCGCACCGAAACAACGGAAGAAGTGGGCCGCAAAATTTTTCAGGAAACCCTCGAGGTAGCCAGCGGCCGGAAATTAACCCGCGCCGAACAGAGCGGCTTCCACTACGAATTCAAAATCTGGGAATCGCTCTGGCCCTCGCTTTGAGCGACGGCATCCTGGGGAACACGCCGGCTCGTCCACTCAATTCCTGCAAGTGGAACCCGTGCTCGGTCCAGAAGGCCGAGTCGAGGCTACGGGGGCGCGGGGTGGAAGCCGACGGCCTGAAAATAATCGCTCAAAGTGACAAAGCGGTAGCCGCGCTGCTTCAAAACCGGAATCAGGCGCGAGAGGACTTGGACCGTGACCGGGACCTCATGGAAGCAGAGGATGTGGTCGTAAAGGCCGCGGCGTTCGCGCTGGGCGACCCGTTCGAGCACGTAGGCGTAGAGTGAAGGCTTGGGACAAGGGATAGGATTCGAGCCGGCGCAGAAGTAATCTTCGGAGTCCACGTCGCGGAGCGCGGGGGGCAAGGAGCGGGACTTGCTCATGACGTGGTAGCCGCGCGCCTCGATTTTCCGTTGCAGGGCGGGCCAGATGTCCCAATCGGGCGGGCGCACGTCGCGCGGCCAGACGCCGGTGATGGATTGAATGACGCGCGAGCAGCGGTCAATGTCATTCAGAATCCAGGCGTCTCCGTAACGCTTTTCCATCAAGCGGAAGTCGCCGTGGCCGTGAGTGTGGTTTTCGATGTCGTAGCCTAGGCGATGCTCCTCGCGAGCGGCGGAGCGGCAGGTTCGGCCGCCGTCCTTTTCAACGCAGAACTTGTCCGCGGACTATGCCAGCCGCCAGCCCATGACAAAGAAGGTGGCCTTCACGCGCTCGCGCTGGAGCAGGGCGAGGAGACTTTCGGATTTGGGTCCGCCGGGCAGGGAAGTGCCGAACAGGACATAAGGCTTGGGGCCGTCGTCAAAGGTCATGGCGATCAGCTTGGGCCGGCCATGCGTCGGCTGGGGAGACCGAGCCGCGCTCGGCCAGGCTGAAATCGCCAACAGGGCAGCGGGCAAGAAAAGAAGGCACCGGAGAGAGTCCGGGGGCGCCCGCCGAGGGCCCGTGACGGAGCTTCGTCGTGAGGCGACCATTGAAAACGCCGCGCAGCGAGGGAGCCACGGCGTCACAAAAACGCCGTCAGAATAATTGGCAAACCTCAGTCAACATCACGCCCCGGCACCTTCAAGCGGCGGACGGCTTCCAGAACTTCGCTCACGTCCGGCGACTGGCGCAGTTCATAGACTTTCGACCAAGCGATGTTGCCGGTCGTGTCCACGACGAAGATGGCGCGGTCGTTGACGAAGGGAATGTCGTGCTTGACCGGCGGGAAGACGCCGTAGGCTTTGGCGGTTTCCGCGTAAGGCCAGCGATCCGTCGCCAGAGGAAACTTGATGCCTCCGAGCGCTTTCTGAAACGCGACGTGGGAAAAAACCGAGTCCGTGTTGACGCCCAGGACCTGGGCGTTTGAGGCGGCAAACTTCGCGAGCTCCGCGTTGAATGCCGACAGCTCGTTCTGTCAGACCGGGGTGAAGTCGAGCGCGTAAAACAGGATCACCACGTTCTTGCCACGATGGTCCGAGAGCTTGAATTCACCCTGCGTTTCGCCCGCCGCCGATTTCAGGGTGAAGTCGGGAGCGGCGTCATCTGTCTTGAGTGCCATTGCGTTCTCCTTTCTGTTAACAATTTCGGACGCGATCCTTCACCTGGCTCGCTTCGCTCGCCACCGCCGCCCCCGAGGAGAGGGTCGCTGCTTGTGGCGGCCAGCTACTGGATAAGAAACTTGGAAACGTAAGGCGAATTGCGCTGGAAGCCGGTGCCTTGGCGGCGGAAGTGGCCGGAGGGCCCTTCGCCCAGGAACTCGCTGAACCAGGCCTCGTGCTCAACCTCCTCGTGCAGGATGGCGAGCGCGATGTCGTAGGTGCGATGATCCTTGCCCGCGGTCATGTTGCAGATGGCGTTGTAGCCGCCGATCGCGCAACGCTCGGCCTTCACGAGGACATCGAGCATCGCCTTGATGTCCGTCGGATCCTTGGGCAAATGGGCGGGCGGACAGGCGGACAGGTCGTGAAAAGCCTTCATGTCATCAGGGATTTTGCCGCCCAGCTCGTAAATGCGAGGGACCAAGGCTTCAAAATGATTGCGATCCTCGATGCGGGCGTCCTCGGTGATTTCCTTCAAACCTTCGCCCTCGAGGCCAATCAGATTGACGCGCAGGATCGTGTAATAGTAATACGTCGTCAGCTCCGCCGAAGCGTTGCGGATGAGCATATCCAGTAGCTTGTCCACATCCACGCCGGCTTTTTGAACCACTTCGCGGGCAACTCGTGCCATCGGGAACCTCCTTGATCTTCCAGATTTGAAAAGCGCGTGGCCAAGCGGCAGCCTTCGTGGCCGGCCCGGAGCGGCGCCCATTGAGCGCCATGGCTTCCAGCGGCAGGACGGCTTGGCGCTGAATCACTAGATTGCCAAAGTGAGGCAGGGCAGTCAAGGACAATGGGATGACGAGCGTCAAAAGTCGCGGCCAACAGGGCTGGAGCGCAACCCGCCGGCCGAGCCCCCGCTCGCCGGCTGACGGACACCCTCTGCCCACTTTGGGGGGCGAGGGTGCAAAGTGAATTTGACCCCGCCTGCCCTCGGCCTGCGGAGCGAGGGAAATTAGTAGGTGGGCACGCTAGGGTCCACTTCGCGGGCCCAGGCGAGGATGCCGCCCTTGAGGTTGTGGATTTTGCGGAAGCCGGACTTCGTCAGGAAATCCACCGCCTGGGCGCTGCGAGCGCCCATCTTGCAATGGACGACAATCTCATCCGCTGAGTTCAGCTCGTGTACGCGGCGAGGGACGTCGCCGAGGGGGATGAGTTTGGAGCCGGGAATCCGGCAGATTTGGTACTCGTGCGGCTCTCGAACGTCAATCAAGACGAAGGGCTTATTCTGGTCCATCATCTGCTTGAGTTCGCGGGCGCTCACTTCCGGAACGCGGGTTGTGAACTCCTGCTCCTCGCCGCGCATGCCGCAGAACTCCTCGTAATCAATCAGTTGATGGATGGTCGGATGCTCGCCGCAGATGGGGCAGTCGGGATTCTTGCGAAGCCTGAGTTCGCGGAACTTCATGCCCAGGGCGTCGAAGAGCAAAAGCCGCCCGATGAGGGGCTGGCCCGAGCCGAGGATCAGCTTAAGAACTTCGATCGCCTGAATGCAGCCGACGATGCCGGGCAGCACGCCCAGCACGCCGCCCTCGGCACAACTGGGAACGAGGCCTGGCGGAGGCGGCTCGGGATAGAGGCAGCGGTAGCAGGGCCCCTGCTCGGCGTAAAAGACCGAAGCCTGGCCCTCAAAGCGGAAGATGCTGCCGTAAACGTTCGGCTTGCCGAGCAGCACGCACGCGTCATTGACGAGATAACGGGTGGGGAAGTTATCGGTGCCGTCGGCGACGATATCATAGTCCTTAAAGATATCGAGCGCGTTCTCCGAGGTCAGCCGCGTTTCGTGGCCGATGACTTTCACGTTGGGGTTGATGTCGCGGAGGGTGTCGCGCGCCGATTCGAGCTTGGGCCGGCCGACGTCGTCGGTGTCGTGGATAATCTGACGCTGGAGGTTGGTGAAGTCCACCACATCAAAATCCACAACGCCGATAGTGCCCACCCCGGCGGCCGCCAGGTAAAGCGCCAAGGGCGAGCCGAGCCCGCCCGCGCCCATGAGGAGCACTTTCGCCTGCTTCAGCTTGAGTTGGCCGTCCATGGCCACTTCCGGCATGATGAGGTGCCGGCTGTAGCGCAGGATTTCTTCCTTGCTCAGTGGATTCGAGGTCGCAGTTAAAGTCGCCATTCTTTTTCCCTGTCCTTGAGATTCGCGCTGCCGGGCGGGAAGTCTTGGGCTCGCCTCGCGGCAGGCGGGTTCACACGGTTCGTGGAGGGTGAAAGCTGAGGCATCGCGCCTGGTCATCCATCCCGACTCGCTCCGGACGAACCCAGGCTAACTACAGGCGCAGCGGAGCGGCCTTCCGCCGGCTATCGAGGGAACAATGCTGATGACATCCTTTTCGGCGACGGGAGTCTGTTCTTTCTGCAGGAAGCGAATGTCTTCGTTGTTCACGTACACGTTGACGAAACTGCGAAGCTTGCCCTCGTTGCTGAACAAGTGCGGGCGGAGATCGGAGTACTGCGCGGTGAGGGTGGAGAGCGCCTCGCCCACCGTGCGCGCCGAAATCTCCACGAACTCCTGCTTGCCCGTGTATTGACGGAGCGGAGTCGGGATCACAACTTTAACCGCCATGCTATCTCCCTGTGAACGGCCACCCTGCCGGTTTCCGTCCCTGTGAGTTTAGATGCGCCCGCACCCCTTATGGATTCAGCGCTTCCCAGGGTTCGGGATCGAACCGGGAGCGGTCGGCGGCCAACACCCACGAGGTCAGCTCCTTCGGCTCGCCCCGCTCAACCGACACAATAACGTAAGCATACCACGGCCAAGCGTGGTCGCGGTCGTAAATTGATGGCCGTGCGGGATGATCGGGATGGGAATGATAGTAGCCCAGCACCTCAAGCCCGCGGGCGCGCGCGGCTTTCTCCACGCGCAACTGCTCGCCAGGATCAATCAGAAAGCGGTTGCGCTCCGACTCAGCGCCCGGCGCGTCGAGCGGCAGAATCTCCTGCGCCTTGTCGGGCTCGGCCCGAAGGTTCTTGAGCGGGACAGCCTCCAGAACTTCTCTCGATCCGCCCTCGACGCGCCCCAGCAGCATTCCGCAACACTCGTTCGGGTAATCGCGCGCTGCATGCCGGCGAATCGCGTTGAGGTGTTCAGAAGCAAGTTTAATAGTCATGGGAGAAAATTAGATCATTTTTCATTGGATCATTGCTTCATTGGCCGGATCATGGTAAGAAGACTTTCGTTTGCCCAGCCAATGAAAGAATGGGCCAATGAGGCGATTACTGGCCCTCGTCCCAGTATCGCTCGCTCAAAT
>JAKAWO010000089.1 GCA_021827255.1 Acidobacteriota bacterium
GGCCACAGTCTTCATTGAATCGAATAGCCCGGCGCTTTGGGAGCGCGCCGCCCGTCCGCCCCTGGCCCACCTCATTGCCAGCCATCCGCCCGGATTTCCCCTAACCCTCCAGGGCGCGCCGCCACCGGCCACCGACAATTGGCCCTATGTTTACAACCGAGGCCATTTTGTTCCTCGCACCTACCTGACAGTTTCCGTGATTTTGTTGGCGCTCGCAGCCCTTTTAACGCGCGGCGTGCTCGAGCCGAAGGACCCTTCCACCTGGCATTTCTTTTTCCTGGGCGCCGGATTTCTCCTCCTCGAAACTCAGATGGTCTCCCGTCTGGCGCTCTACTTTGGCGCCACCTGGATCGTCAATTGCGTCGCCCTCAGCGCCATCCTGTCCGTGCTGCTCGTGGCCAACCTATTCGTTGAGCGGTCGCAGCCGCGGCGTCTGATGCCCTATTACGTCCTGTTGATAGCGACGCTCATTGGAAATTATCTCTTTCCCTGGGAATCGTTGCCGTACTCCGCCCGAACCGTGGGCCTTTTGCTGAGCGCGGCGTATGCCGCGCCAATTTTCTTTGCGGGGGTCGTTTTTACGGAAATGTTCCGGCGCTCCGCCCACAAAGCTACAGCCTTCGGCTCAAATATCGTCGGCGCCGTGGCCGGAGGACTGGCCGAGAACCTTTCATTTGTTTTCGGAATGAAGTTGCTTTTGGTGGTGGCTGCGGTGTTTTACCTGAGCGCCGCCCTTTGCGGCCGTCGGCTAGCGAACTTCATCGGTTCCGCTTCCTCGTGATCCCTCCTGGGGTGTTTTGATCGTCGGCGCGAACCCGTGGGAAGCACACGCGGATCCGGCGGTGGACGGAGCGACGTTCCATCATCGTGCGCGGGGGCAAGCCACGTCCCAAATGAGCTAATAGCCTCGCGCGGTATTCTGGATACTTTTAGCGAGCTTTTGGATTTTTTTGGCCTTTTCGATCACCGTTATCGAGAGCACATTGACATTGGACCGGTCAATTTCCTTTTGCAGGGATTTCGACAACTCGGCTAGCGTCGCCGCTTGTTTCCTCATCTTTTGGTAGTTCATCTTCAGAATGGCCTGTCGCTGTTTCTTGCTTAGGCGCGGGCCGTTTGGACCCTGGAGGATGGGAAATGAGCTTTGCGGGCCCGCGCCCAGTGGTGGGCCCGGGGCGGCGATCTGCGCGAATTGGGGACGGGCCAAAGCGGCCGCCCCGCAAAGCGCTCCGCTGGCCAGCGCCAGGCTGAGCGCGAGAGTTCCCCAAACCGATCGGTTCTTTTCAAAGACAGTCATTCAATCTTCCTTTCGAGTGGCGGTGGATAGCCCCGGCGGTCGGCGCGCCAGCCCCTGACCATCAGTTTAGTCTCGCGGTCTGGCGCGCGCAATCCACGACTGACCTCGCCTCCGGCGCCCCAGACCTTAAAAGGATCAAGCCTTCGCCGGGTCGGCGGAAGACGGGCTGCACCCTTGGGAAGGTCCTTCCTAAGTGCGGCGGATTAGCGGGTATGAGTGTCGTAGCTGACGCCGTAGATTTTGAGAGGGGATCCGGGAACCTCGATGCGACGGACAACTCGCGCGCGAACCTCGATGCTTTGACCGGATTTATTATAAGGGCATACCACTAGGAGTCCTTCCCCGACTTCATAACCCTTCTCGGCGGCGAAACAAAATCCGCCCTTCGAGATATTCTCGCTTTTGGTGACTTCCACTCCACCCTGGTAATCGCGAATACGGACCGGCAACTGAAGGGCGATGCGCCGATGCCGGCGACGCTCGCTCGATGCAACAGCGTCGACCTCCGCCTGCACCTCCGCCACCGCCGCGGCATCGCCGGGAGTGCCCATGCCAATTTGCTTCTCGGCGTATCCGAATTGCATTTCAGCCTTTCAGTGCTCGCATTGCTTCGTCAGGATGCCGGAAGTCTCAAGCACCTCAACCTCCACCAGCGAAAGGGGCAGCAGAGCGACGCTATGGCATTTACGGCACTCCAGCAAGGCTTTGGATTCGGCGCTTTCCCCCTCGCGGAGCGGTGGAAATTGGATTCCCCATATGTTGGCGTCGCGATCCACGTACTCTACTCCAAATTCCCCGCCCGCGTCTGAAAAGGGGGCGACGGGACCGACGATCCTGAAATCGGCGACTCGGCGGTTCAGCCTGTTGACCACCCGGATGGTCGTGCCGCGTGTCAGCCGCCGGCCAATTTGGATTCGAGCGCCGTGTCGGTTCAGAACGGATGTCCGGGCCGGGTCCTCGTACCGAAATCCATGCTCATCTGTGCCTAGAATGGTCAAGGGCACAGTGAGCATGAGGCGGTCGGAGCGGCGCATATTGGTTGTCATCGAGCCTGTCCAGGAAGATGTCAAATCGGCGCTAGTTTATGACGAATCGCACAAGTCTGGCAAGCCTTTCTCAAGCTCCCCCACAGAATCGCCGATTATTTCTGAGGACATAGCCTTGACAATGAAAATGGGCCCAAGTCTTGTTAACATAGTTGGCCTCAGCCGGAACGCGAAGGGGCAGGCGTGATGCAGAGCGACAATCGGAACAGAAGCTGAGTTTCCACAATGGAATCCGCCCCGCGAGCTTGGCGAGTGCCTTCTAACATTAAGAGATGGAGGTTCCTCTCTCCGGATTTCGTCACGGAACATATGAGAGGCCGGACGAGTGGGTTGCCGTTTGACCGCGGCGGTTCGAGATTCTCAAGCCGGTTGCCGCAATGTTTCGACTTCCGCCGCCTACGTTGCGGGATGTGTGTTGGCGGTGAATTGCCGGCCGGCGAGAGGTTGTCATAGGGGTCGGAAGTCCGCGAGGCTGCGGCTCGCCGACGAAGCTGAACGTCGGAACGTTGGTGGCATCGCCCAGCCTCCGCCGAGAGATTGAATCCGGTTGCCGAGGGTGCTGATCATGGAAATTCACCAAGACGTGCGGCGAAGTGATCGCATTGCCATCGAGCTTCCGATCAAGGTAGCAGGGACGGACGCTCTGGGCGCCTCCTTTGTGGATGAGGCTCGCGCGATCGTTGTGGCGCGACACGGGGCTAGAATTCTCTCCTCTCGCAAGCTGGTGCCCGACCAGGAAATTAGCATTCATTGCCTTACCACCGGGCGGGAGGGGGACGCCCGTGTGGTGGGCCAGATTGGCGAAGAACTGGACGGCTATTACTACGGAGTTTCCTTCTTGAATCCCGACGTCAATCCTTGGGGAATCGAGTTTCCAGCGCTGGGCAAGGGCGGCGAGGGTGAAGTGGTGGGGCGAATTGTGCTCCAGTGCCTCGGCTGTCAAATGCGCGAGGTGGCGCATCTGGATGAATTTGAGATCGAGGTCCTCGAAGCCAACAGCAGCTTGACTCGCTACTGCATGCGTTGCACGCAGACCACTCTCTGGAAGAAGTCGTCTGGGGAACCAAGCCCGGCGCCCGCCCCGGACAACGCCCCAGCCGTAGAAGTCAAGGATCACGAGAAACGCCGCGAACCTCGCCGTGAGCTCAGGGTCCGGGTGTGCATCCGGTCGGTTGAGTTTGGCGACGAAGTGGTCTGGACTCGCAACATTTCACGCGAAGGGCTTTGTTTTGAAAGCCAGCGAGGTTATTCGCAAGGCTGGAAAATCGAGGTTGCGGTTCCTTACTCACCGGGTGGAGGAAATATTTTTCTGCCCGCCCGCGTCGCCCGGATTCAGGCGATTCGGCCCGGCGAGATCAGCTTGTGCGGCGTGTCTTATATCCAGCGTCCGCATGCCTAAAGGCCCTCCGCATGGCATGGCCCAAGAATCGCCAGCGGGTCTTGCCAGCCGGTATGACAGGTGCGGAGCGGCGACCCTCCCGCATCACGGCTGACCGCGGCGGCGCTCACCTGCCTTCACACGCTATATCGAGGAGCAGGGGACGCGAAAATGGAGGCGCGGGGGAGAATCGAACTCCCGCATAAAGGTTTTGCAGACCTCTCCCTTACCACTTGGGTACCGCGCCCGGAAAGCCCTGATAGGTGGTTGATGAGTGGCCCGCGCGGACATCCGAGGTTATTTCTCACTCAGCACCCACCACTTGTCATCAAACTCTGGAGCGGGAGACGGGATTTGAACCCGCGACTTCGACCTTGGCAAGGTCGCACTCTACCACTGAGTTACTCCCGCTTGGCGTTGCCTGCTGACGATCGCCACGCCAGCCTCTTCGGGATTATAGAAATCCGCGTCGAGACCTGTCAATGGGATTGAACACCGGAGTCTCAGCGGAAGACTCCTGAACGAGACTCCGGAGGATAGCGACCCCGGCTTGCTATGGGGTCTCTCTCCACAGCCATCGAGGAGAGGTGCGACCGAACGGCGGAAGTTTGTGGGGCCGGCGCGACAGCGTGTGCAAAGGCCGGGTAGTACGCAACGACGGCATGCAAATCGCATGTGATCCGTGTCACTGCGAAGCGATGAGCTGCGCGGGAGGATGCAACGCGGGTGGCGCCCGACGCGTCAAAAGGAAAAGAGGAAAGGCAGAATGCAATTGAGACCCTTCTCGTCCAAGGCAGCGATGGCGGCGCTTCTGTTGTTGGCGGGAGGAGTCCTCGGCCTTTCGACGCTTCGGATTAAGGATTCTCCCGGCACGCCCACGGAGGATCTGGTTGCGATGGAGATCTCGATCGCGGCTGAAGCGAAGCTTCCGGACTTGGTTCAGGCGCGTTGCGATATGCTTCGGAGGCTTCCCCGAGAAGAGTTGCTTTCTGCGCCGGCCAATCGGTTTTACGTCTCGGCTTTGCCTGCGCCCCTTCCACACCTAGCAGGTCCGGCGCCGCGGGGGCGGCTGCGCCTCCTCAGAGTCATTCAAATCTAAAACGCCCGCGCCCGTCCCGCAAAGTCTAGGCGGCGACCTTGCGCACTTCGGTAGTGCGGCTCCCACCAGCTTGGGGCCCAAGAGGTGCGTTATCCCAACAGATTTGAGAATGGCAAGCAAAGGAGCGAGTTATGGAACTAGAGGGCGTTCATAAGAGAGCGGAAGTTGGGGCAAGTAATGCGGCGCGGCCGCGCGTTCTGCTGGTCTCCGAGGACGGGGAGGACTTGGAGCACTATACGCGGCTCCTCTCAGGCTTGAAGGGGGAGATTACGCTTTCCGGCTCGTATGCTGACGCTTCAGCGATTCTTGAGCGACAAGCGTTCGATCTGGTCGTGGTGGGGCAGGGCACGCCGGCCTTCGAAGGCTGCCGAGTGCTCCAGCGCGCTCGTGAACTCCGTCTGGGCGTGCCCGTGGTGGTGATGAGCCACGCTGCGGATATGAATTGCTATATCCGCGCCATGGAGCTGGGCGCTGTAGATTATTTTGAAAGCTCTATGGTCCCACGCCAATTGCTGGGGCTGCTCGACGTTTATTTGAATCTCCAGCGAGCGGCGTGAGCGGAGATGAGCCGGGCGGCGCGTGAGGCGGATCGGCGGCGCTAGAGGATGTCAGGATGCTCCTCCAAGGCTGCCCGGCATTTTATAGCGTCTGGGCCGTCTCTTGCGTAGAACTGAGAGCCGATGCTTGGCGAAGCGGTTTCAGTCCTTGACCGTCAGATCGTAAATTTTAGCATCCACAAACAATTGGAAGAGGTTGGGGTCGAGGAGCTGAGATTTGACTTCTTGGCTGATGATGTCGAGGGCGCGCTCGATAGGAACAGCGCGTTTGTAAGGGCGATCACGAGCCGTCAAGGCGTCAAAAATGTCCGAGATCGTCATCATTTTAGTTTGGAAAGGAATTTCGTCAGCCTTCATGTGGTAAGGATAACCGCTGCCATCGAGCTTTTCGTGATGAGCGCGGGCGATGGAGGGGATATTCCGCAGTTCCTTGGTCCAAGGAATCTGGCTGAGGAATTTGAAGCTGTGGATGACGTGCGATTCAATCTGAAGGCGTTCGTTGGCGTCAAGGGAGCCTTTGGGGATTGATAGCAAACGCAGCTCCTCAGGGGCCAAAAGGGCATCCGCTGAACCCTCGGGGTCCTGGAAGGTCCAGCCGGCGATTTCGACCAGTTTTTCCGAGGTGGCTTCAGGGAGGACGGTCGGCTCGTTGGCCTGGAGAATGTCGTTCAGGAATTCGTCAAGGCGGCGGAGTTCCTCCTCCAAGCCGGCGTCAATGGCGCCAAGAGCCTTCTCGAAGTTCTGATTTCCCTCCTGCAAAAGATGGTTGAGCTTCTTGCGCGTGGCGTCGAGTTCCATCACCTTGCGGATGTATTGGAAACGCTTGCGGACGAGCTCGAGCTGAAACGGGTAAAGCTTTTTGGCTTTGACCAGGACCTCTTCGCGGACGCCCACCTTGCCGAAATCGTGCAGCAGCGAGGCGTAACGAAGTTCCTGAATCTCCTCGCGCGAGAAGTGGATGTTCTTGTACGGGCCGGAGTCCACCCGATCCACGACGTTGGCCAGACCGACCGTGAGCTTGGCCACGCGCTCGGAGTGGCCGAAGGTCGTCGGATCGCGGGATTCGATGGCGGTGACGGAGGCCTTCACGAAGCCTTCAAACAGTCGCTGGATGTCGCGGTAGAGAAGGTTGTTTTCAAGCGCTACGGCGGCCTGACTGGCGAGCGAAGCCGCAAGCTCCCGGCTGCGCGCGGAAAAGGGCACCACTTCCTCTTTCACGGCTTGGGGCGAGGTCAGTTTGGCTTCCTTGTGCCGCTTGGCGTTGATGAGTTGGAGGACGCCAATGCACTCGTCCTTCTGGTTCTTCATGGGAAGCACGAGCATGGATTTGGTGCGGTAGCCGAACTTCCGATCAAATTCGCGGTTGAGCTGGAAGGGCAAACCGCGGATACGGTAGGCGTCCTTGAGGTTCAAAATGGAGCCGGTGGCGGCTGCATAACCGGCGATGCTGCGACGGTCAATGGGTAAGGTGAACTGGCGGAAGGGCACGGAATGGCTGTCACTCTGGGTCAGCTTGAAGAGGAGGTAGTTCGCGCCGTTCTCGCCTTCCTCCGTCAGGTAGAGCGAGCCCGCGTCGCAACAGGTGATGTCGCGGCTTTTGGTGAGGATGAGTTCCAGCAGGGCGTCGGTGTTGCGCTCGGTGGAAAGGGCCACGCCGATCCGGTTGAGCGTGCCGAGCTCGAGGGCGACATCGCGGCGCTCGACGCGAGAGCGCTCGCGGTCGGCCTGGGCGCGAAGGCTTTGGAACGCGTTTTCGACCGCAAACCGCAGGCTGGCAGCGGGCGACCGGCGCGGCAAGAGCGCAAAGATCCGCTTCTCGGCAATCGCGCTCGGAGGGGGAGGGGTATCGCTCAGGTAGATGAGTTTCCAGCCGTCCATGCCTCGGGCGGGCTGCTTGATCCTAGCCAAGCTGTCTTCGGAAGAGTCGGCAATGAGGACAGCAGGCTTATCCCAGGCTTCAGGCGCGTCGGCATCTCGCGCCAGCGCGACGATGGGATAGCCGGTGCGAAACCGGCGCAAGACGGCGCCCAGCCTTGAAGGCTTAAAATAGTAAATAGTGCCTTTCATCAGTGATGGCACAGGCAGTGAGTGGAATCTGTCCCGGCCAAGCCCGCTTATTATACCGCTCCGTCCGCCGCCCTTGCGAGCATTTTGCGCGAGCGCGTGTTCCGGCTCGCATGCCGCTCGAAAGGGCGGATGCCATGCGGAGAACGCGAGGAGTCCTAGGGAGCACGCCAGTGACCGTTCGGCTTGTGCGCCAACCCCACCGATGCACTTAGGCGCTAAGGACGCCGCAGGAAGAAATGTTGTCACCGTAATTTGGAAACCTCTGTCGAGTGAGGGCGATGCGCGCCTGCCGCTGATGCCTGGCAGATTCGGCTCGAGGCGGCGAATTCAAGCGAGGCAAGGAACCATTCTGCCATTTCCAGAATCTAAGGACTAGGAGGGAGCAGCAATGGTAATACACGGGTCGTTCGACGCTCTCATCATCGCCATCAAACTGGTCCTGCTGGGGGTCGGGATTCTGTATTTGTTCCGCGTGCTCTGGACCTATCACACGGAAGGCGCCAAGAAACCGCTTCGTATGATCTGGAGCGATCCGGCCCGCTCAGCGGATGGACTGGCGATTTGGCTGGGTCTGAAACTGATGGATTACATCTGGTCCGGGTTGAAGTGGGGGGTTGATGTTCTCGAGGAAGCCTCAGCCGACATTGGGGAGTGGTTCGTCGGCCATCGCGGGGCGCGAGGTTAACGAGGCGGCAACGCCTCTGCCGCGCTTCCGATGGCCCCGCGAAAAGGGCCAGGAACGAACCACTCCCGCCCGCCGAGACCTCGGCGACTTCTGAGGCTCAATTTCGTCGCCGGGGCCATCAAAATCACCCTGTCCACGATCCGCGAGTGTGATTGTCACCATCCGGTTGCGAAACCCAACCTTCCAGCATGTTACTTTTGACCCTTGCGTCCGCATCCTGATTTCTGCGATTTTAGTGTGAGCCTTCGGCGGGCGAATTCCTGGTTTATTAGCCGCAGACCCAGGTCAAGCCGCGGCGACAAGGGCATTGAGACAGGCGACATGCTGGATTTCGCTCCATGAGAGAAGATATCGCATATTGGGTGGGGCTGACCCAAGTGGAAGGCCTGGGGGCGCGTGGTGCGCATCGTATGGTGGAGCATTTCGGCTCACCTCAAGGCGCTTACATGGCCTCGCTCACGGAACTGGAAGCCTCGGGCTTGCCGGCACAGGTCTGCCGCGCGGTTTTTGAGCAGGCCGGACTGCGAGAGGCCGAAAGGGAAGTTGAGAAGGTAAAAGAGGCGAGGTGCGAAATTATTACTTGGGCGGATGAGGAATATCCGCCGGCGCTCAAGCAGATAGCTGACCCGCCCTTGTTGCTCTATGCTCGTGGAAATGTCAAAGTCCTTTCGCGGCACGCTGTCGCGGTGGTCGGAACGCGGCGACCGACTCCTTACGGTCTGCAAGTGACGCGTCGGCTGGCCAAAGACCTGGCGGAACGGCAACTGGTCATCGTGAGTGGTCTGGCGCGCGGAATAGATTCCGCCGCCCACTTTGGCGCGCTCGATGCCCAAGGGGTGACGGTGGCGGTACAAGGGCGCGGCATGGATGAAATCTATCCGGCCGAGAACAAGAAGCTGGCGGAGAAGATTCTGGAGTCTGGGGCAGTGATTTCTGAGTTTCCACTGGGCACCGGGCCGATGCCGGAAAACTTTCCCATTCGGAACCGCATCATCAGCGGACTCTCGCTGGGAGTGATGGTGGTGGAAGCGAGCGAGTACAGCGGCTCGCTGATTACGGCGCGTTTGGCCACCGAGCAGAACCGTGAAGTGTTCGCCGTTCCGGGCAATGTGACGTCACCGCAGAGCCTGGGACCCAATTACCTGATTAAGCAGGGCGCCAAGCTGGTGGACCAATGGATGGACGTGATCGAGGAATTTCCACCCCAGGTCCGCGGGCAACTTCTTCCGGCTGACGCGGATAGGGAAACCCAACCGATTTCAGCCGAGAACGGCTTGCTGTTCGATCAGTCCCTGACTGGAGAGCAAAAGCAGGTGTTTGAGATTTTGCGGCCCGACCAAGCAGTTTTTGTGGATGATATCTTCAATCGCGTCACGCTGCCCCAAGCGCGCATCTTACAGGCGCTGCTAGAATTGGAAATGAGTGGGCTGATCCGGCAATTGCCAGGAAAGAATTTTATCCGTAAGCTTTGAAAGCCCTTTGGAAGCCAGAGTTGACAGGTTGGAGTTTTCAGTTCCACAGTAATGGAGCGGCGGTCCGGGAGACCCAGGGCTCAAGAGAGGTCTCAGAGAGTGCGATGGCAAGGCCGCTTGGCTGTGAATCTTTGATCCGTAGGTGTGACAGGATTTTATGGGCAAATCACTGGTCATCGTAGAGTCTCCGGCCAAGGCGAAGACGATCAATAAGTATCTAGGCTCGGACTACGCGGTCAAAGCCTCCATGGGCCACGTGATGGATTTGCCCAAAAAGGATTTGGGCGTGAATATCGAGAAGGATTTTGCGCCCACCCTGCAAGAAATTCCATCCAAGAAGCCTGTTATCAAAGAATTGAGAGCCGCAGCCGACAAGGCTGAGGCGGTCTATCTGGCCGCCGACCCCGACCGTGAAGGCGAGGCCATCTGCGCGCACTTGCGCGGCCTGCTCAGCGCGCGCGGACGGAAATTCTACCGCGTGATGTTCAACGAGATCACTCGCAGCGCCGTGCGGGAGGCCTAGATCGG
>JAKAWO010000090.1 GCA_021827255.1 Acidobacteriota bacterium
TGCGCGGCATTCCTCCACGCGCGACGTCGCGCTTTTCCTGGAGGGGCAGATTCGAGCGATTCCGCGCGGCGGATTGAATTTTGTGGATGTCCGCGACGCGGCCGCGGGGGCGATTGCCGCCGTGCAATTGGGCCGGCCGGGCGAGCGCTACTTGCTGGGAGGGGTCAACTGGAGTTTCCGCGAGCTGATCGAGAACGTGGCGCGAATCTCCGGCCGCCGCGCGCCCAGACTTCACCCCTCGCTCGAATTTTCGCTCCGCAGCGCGCGTTGGTTGCGGCGCATTTACCGGCTGGCGGGAAAATCGTTTAAGCTCGACGACGCTTCCATCCGAATGTCGGCTTGCTTCTGGTACTGTGACTCGGGCAAGGCGCGGGCGGAGCTGGGCTTCAAGACGCGCGACCCCCTTGAAACGCTGGAGGACACGGTGGCGGATCTGCGGCGGCGGAACGTCTAAGGCCAAATAGAGACGCCGAGGTCCGGAGGCGCGCCAGGCGATCCAAGCTCTGGAGTAGAGCGCCGCAAACGCCCGGCGTCAGCTTCGTGATTTCATGAGGGAAAATCGAAAAATCGCCGTCGTCCTCAACCCGCGCGCGGCGGGCGGCAGAACCGGCCGGCGGTGGAAGGAAATCCAAACTCGCCTCGAGCGGCGGTTGGGCCCTGTAACCGCGCGGTTTACCGATTCACCCGGCGCCGGCATCGCCCTCACCCGCGAGCTATTGCGGGAGGGATTTGACCTGATCGTCGCCGCCGGTGGTGACGGGACGGCCAACGAAGTGGCCAACGGCTTTATGGAGCTGGATCGAGCGGTCAACCCCGCGGCCTGCCTCGGTATTCTGCCGCTCGGGACCGGCGGCGACTTCCGCCGCACGCTCGGCGTGCCGGCAAGCCTTGACCCAGCGATCGAAATTCTGGCGTCAGGAACCCCCCTCACCATTGACGTTGGCAAGGCGATTTTCGAATCTCGGCACGGCGAGCCCGCCACGCGCTATTTCATCAACCTGATGAGCTTTGGCATGGGTGGCGAAGTAGCCGCTCGCGCTAAAAACGCGGTGGGCTTTCTGGGTGGGCGTCAGGCGTTTCTTTGGGCCACAGTGAAGAGCTTCTTCATTTACAGCGGAAGGGAAGTTCGCATGACGCTCGACGGAAAAGAAGGCGCGCGGGCGTTTGTCACAGATGTTGCGGTCGGCAATGGACGCTTCTACGGCGGCGGCATGCACCCTTGCCCAACCGCCCTTTTGGATGACGGCATGCTTGAAATCACGGTGATTGACTACCTGAACTGCCTCCAATTCATCCGTGAAATTCCTCCCCTCTACTCGGGGAACATCTACCGGCGCCCTAAAGCTCATCACTGGCGGGCGCGCCAATTGCGCGCCGAGGCCGATGAAGAGGTCAAGATTGAAATTGACGGAGAGCCGCTGGGATGGCTGCCGCTCGATGTAACTGTTTTGCCCGCCCGGCTAAAGGTGATGGCGCCCCACAGGACAGATGGTTGACCGCCGGCCTGAACTGTTCCGAGGCTGAAATAGATCAGCCCGGGTCGCATAACGCGACCCGGGCTGATTCCCGAGCGCGAGGGAGGGGACTTTTGCCCGGCTCGGGTTACCGGTTGTCCTGATCCTATCGAGCGCCACGCCCACACGTCGCGCCGCGCATCATGGGATCGGGCCAAACTTTATGACATCCACTTGCGCCGTGCGAGAGCCCTCGCTCTCAACCCAACCGGTCATCAGCGCATTCGGCGCCCGCCGACCGTGCAGAAATCAGCCAGCCGCGGAGCCTGCGAGCGGGGGCAGATTTAAACTCTAACCACCCTCCTCTGAACTTGTAGCACCGTTACCTCCTCCGCTCGCTGCTCGTCCTAACCAGCTTGCAACTGGGTTTCCAATCTTATCTCTTTGAAAAAACAGGGTAACGCCACGCCGCCACGATGGAATTCTTACTCAGTGGCGTGTAAAGGTGACGTGCAACTTGGTGTTATGTTGGCGAGCATCCGGATCTGACCGGAACAACTTTCGATAAAAAGTTGAGTCAAGCCTGAAGGGCGCCAGCGCTTTCCTCCCGGCCGGGAAGAACGTCAGCAAAGACAAAGCCGTCGCGTTCAACGATCTGCCCCATTTCGACAGCAATAGGTTGCTGAAACATTGGGCCGGCGTAAACCAAACTGTGGAATTCTCCGTTTTCGCCGCAAGGGTCAACGCCAGCAGGCAAAGCGGCCAGAAGTTCAAGGTTGAACTCCCGCCCGGCAAAGGACCTGGGAAGTTTTTTGGGATCCACGCAGGTAATGACGGCGCGGACGCCGCTCGCGATCATTTCGCGCGCCAGGGCTGCCGTGTCCAAACCCCAAACGGGAAAGACGGGCGTCATTCCGCAAGCCGCCATCTTTTCTTCCCGGTAGCGGCGGATGTCCTCGAGGAACAAATCCCCGAACGCGATGTGCCTCACACCTTCGGCTTTCGCGCGTTCAATCGCCGCAGCCATCGCCGCCTCATAAACCGCGTTGGGACAAGGATAAGGGATGGGGACTGTGACCAGCGGCAAGCCGGCGCTTTCCGCTTGCCTCCGCAAAAGCGTTTCACGCACCGCGTGCATGGCGACTCGCTCGTACTCACGGTTGACGGTCGTCAGGAGCGCGACCACCTCAAAATCGCCGCGCCGCCGCATCCTCTCGAGCGACCAAGCGCTGTCTTTCCCGCTGGACCACGACAACCACGCTTTGGGACGGGGCTTCATAGAGCCAAGATACTTGGCGGGACGGAGATTCGCAAGCGCCCGGCGCGGAGCGGGGTGGCGGATCTCCCGTTTCAGGCGACGCGAGCTAGATAGAGCATGAGCGCGAAAATGATGATGGGAATCAGGGCCAGCACCAGGTAGAAGAGGATTTTTCGAGCCAAGGGCTGGCGGCGCTGCTTCCAATCGCGCAGTTCGGCGCGGTCGGCGACGCCGACTTGGTCCTGATGTTCCAGGTCCCAGGCGAATTCCCGGGCGCTCGCATAACGATTCTTCGGGTCGCGCTCGAGGGCGCGATAGATAATTTCCTGCAATGGAGGGGAGATTTCAGGATTGATTTCCCGCGGCGGAACGGGGTTGTTCAGCAGCCGGTCGTTCATGATGGCGAAGGCGTTGGGGCCGGCGAAGGGAACCTTGCCCGTCAGCATTTCGTAGAGCATCACGCCGAGCGCGTAAAGGTCACTGCGCGCGTCCCCGCGCCGCCCGGCCACCTGTTCGGGCGAAATGTAGTCGGGCGTGCCCATCGTGTTGGAGAGTTTGGTGAACGTGATCCGGCGAGCTCCGGCGTTCGCCGCGATGCCGAAATCAATCAGCTTGATGCGGTCGTTCGAATCCACCATGATGTTTTCTGGCTTCAGGTCCCGGTGGACGACGCCGTGGGAGTGAATGTAGTCGAGGGCGTCGCAGATGCCGAGTGTAATGCGCACCGCGCGCTCAGCCGGCAGTTTACCTTCCTCGGAGAGAATCTTCCGAAGCAGCCGGCCCTCCACCCATTCCATCGCCAGGTAAACCCGGCCAGATGAGTCGTCGGGGAAAATTTTCATGACCCCCGGATGGTCGAGCCGGCGGCCAATTTCCGCTTCGCGATGAAAGCGCTCGAAGAAAACAAGGTCGCTTTCCATTTCGGGATGAGGGATTTTGATGGCGACCGGATGGCCGCTGAGCAGGTCGGTGGCGCGGAAAATGGAGGCCATTCCGCTTCGCGCCACCAAGCTGTCAATGCGGTAATGGTCGAGCTGGTCACCCGGACGGACTGGATTCATCATCAGCGACGGAAGGTGCAGCGGTCAAGGAAGCTTGTAGGGCCGCCCGCGATACATGCCCACGCGCTCGACGCTTCGAACGCGGACGAGCTGGACGCTGATATTATCGCTGCCGTCCCGCTGGTTGGCAAGCGCCACCAATCTCTCAGCGGCAGCGCCCAAACCTGCGGAATCGGTCACGATGCCGGCAATCTCCAAGCCGCTTACGGCGACGTGAAGTCCGTCCGAGCACAGAACCAGAACATCCTGGGTCAGGATCGGGTGATCGCTGACCTCAACCCCCACAAACAATCCGCCGCCCAGCGAGCGGCTGAGCAAGTGCCGGGTGGACGCCTGGACAGCCTCCGCCTCCGCGAGCAGCCCTAATCGGGCCTGCTCGGCGGCCACCGTGTGGTCGCGGGTGAGGGGTCTGGCCTGGCCGCGCCGAACCAGATAGCACCGGGAATCGCCCACGTGGGCCACCACGGCGCGGTCGTAGCGGAGGGCGCAGGCGACTAGCGTGGTCGCCATATCCGAGCCGCTTGCGCCGCCTGCATGGCTGGCCTCGAGAACCCGGGCGTTGGCTTCCTGAACCAAGCGTGGTAACAAGGAGGAAAGCGGCTCGCCCGCCATCGCCATCCGGAATCCGGTCACGAGGGTCTCTACCGCCGCGCGGGAAGCCACCTCGCCCTGAGACTGGCCACCCACGCCGTCGGCGAGAGCGAACAGCCAACCTTGCCGGCGAGCCTGCTCGGGGGTGGCAGGCGCGAAGTGGCCGAGGTAGTCCTCGTTTCCCTCGCGCACGTTACCGAGATCGGAAAGCTCAGCGAATTCCAGGTCCAGCATGGAACTTTGGGGCAGGCGACCGGCCAGAGCCATGCCCCAATCCCGAGAAGAGGGGTGCATTCCTAGTTTCCAGGCCGGTTGCTTTGGGCCTTAACGCTTGAATCGAGTTCGTCCTAAGGCCGCCCGAACAGCGGGCGGCCCGGAGAGAGGAATAAGAGTTCAGGCTTCGGCCCGACTTTCAACCAGTGTTGTCCTGCCCTTGGATTTGCTCGAGCGGACAAAGTAGATGCCGCCGTAGATGGCCCAAATGAGGGCGATGCCGAGAGCCAGCAAGGGTTCCATTTTCGTGCCGTAGCCCATGAACGGTCCGATCAGGTAGAACGCCATGCAAGCCAGGTTCGCCAGCAACCCGAACAACGGGATCAGGAAGTGTTTCAGCGGGTTGAAGTCCGGATGCTTGTGATAGGCTAGCATACAAACCACGCAACTGAACCCGTACAAGAGGAACGTCCCGAAGTTCGACGAGAGCGTGACGGTGAGCAACGAGTTGGGCATCGCCGCCATCGTGGCGTGGGAGACGTAGCCAAAGCTCGACCAAAAGCCCTGCGGAAGCGCCCGGAGGGTGGCGTCGCTCAGCGCGCCCGCGTCGCCGAATAGCATGGCAACGCCGAGGCAGCCGATGACCGCCGAAATAGCCGCCAGCACCCAGATCGCCCGGTGCGGTGTCAGGTTTCTGCCGTGCAGCATCCCGAAGTGCTCCGGCACTTCCTTATCTTTTCCCATCGCGTAGGTCACGCGCGCCCCGGTGTTAATACAAGCGAGCGTCGTGCCGATCAGCGCCAGGAACACCGTGAGCGCTTCGATGAGCATGAACGTCCGACCGCGCCCCGCGCCGAAAAGGGCGTCGCCGACCATGATCATCAGGTCGCCGATGGGCGCGGCCGAGCCCTGGGCGTTCACCATCGTATAACCGCTGTTCAAGACATAGTTGGTGGCGAAATACTCAAACAGATAACAGAACGCGCCTTGAATCAATAAGGAAGTGATGACCGCGATGGGAATGTCCCGCTTGGGGTTTTGGGCTTCCCCGCCCAGTGACGTACACGATTCGAATCCCACCAGAATCAGGATCGCCACCGTAGCTTGCACGAACACCCAGCCCCAATTGTGAGCGACGACGACGGAAAAGGCGGTTTTGTGAGACAGGAAGTTGCCGCTCGCGTCATGCGTCGGGAAGCTGATGTGATAGGGGACCGGCTTGCCCTGCGCATCCAGCTTGGGCTGAGGAATGCCCTGCGCGTTGCGGACGATGGTTTCCGTGGCCTGCCCGTTCACGGCCGTTTTCGTCGTGGCGAACTGATAGTTGTAAGCGTCGCCCGAGGAAGGGTCGAACTGCCAGGCCGGGCTGCCGGCCGGATGGTTCATGCGATAAGAGAGGGCCATCACGGAGAACACCACCAGCGCGCTGATCTGAATCACGTTGATCGCCACGCTGACCGCCGTCGAGCCGGTCACGCCTCGGTAGGCGATGTAGGCAATGCCAAACGAGGCGGCAATGGCGCACGCCATCATGAACATCGGCCCTGGATTCGAGGCGCTCATGAAGCTCGGCCAAAGCGTCCCCACCACGTAGCCGCAAAAGACTCCGATCACGGCCACCATCACGCCCGGGTAAATCCAATAATAAAGGTGGGAGGCCCAGCCGACGATGAACTTGGAAAGCCGGGCATAGGGCCAGGCCTTGTCATGGTTGAGAAACGATTGCTCGGCGAAATAGTAGGAGCTGCCCGTGCCGGGATACAGCTTGGCGAGCTCAGCGTAACTGACCGCCGTAGCCAAGCAGAGCAGCAGGGCGATGAAAATCCCCAGCCACATGGCTGGCGCCGTCGCGCCTTCGGTCGCTTGCGGCGCGAAGGTGAGCCAGAGGAATGCCCCCGGCGCGATGAGCGCCATCGCGTTCACCGTGACCCCTGTCAGGCCTAGAGTCGGCTTCATCTCAGGTGCGGAATTCTCCGCCATATTGGTCCTCCTTCTCTAAGATATTTAGGGTGTGCTCCCCCCCGTTCAGCATCGTAGGGAACGCTCGAGCTGATGTAAAAGTCAAAGTTTGTATCGAGGGGATAACCGTTTCATATAGATGAAACGGGCATATTCGCTTTTATGAACGATAAAAAATTCTGATTCGATGGGCCGCGCAAAGCTGACCGCCGGCCCCAAGCGGAGGCAGGTTGTGATATCTTAAGCCGTTGTCCGGGTCGGGAGATTCACTCCAGTCGGTTGTGGGTTAACGCATGAAGCTGGCGGGATTCTTGGTTCTTGTCGCGGGATGGGCCATCGTCCTGGGCGCGGTGGCGCTGTTCTCCGTCTCGTTGTTGCGGACGGGCTTCGTCCTGGCGGGCGTGGGCGTGGAAGCGCTGGGTTTGGTCCTGGCCGTTCGCTCGCACGCCGAAAGGCGAGGTGGACCCGCGTGACCGCGCCGCCTCTGCTTTCCGAAACCGCCGTGGCCGTCTGCATGGCCTCCCTTCTTTTCGTTCCGCTTGCCGGGGCGGGTCTGGCGCTGATCAATAGCGGGCTCGGACGCTCGCGCAACGCGGCGCACACGATGATGGCGTCGCTGTGCGTCTTAGCGATCGCGGCCGTCGCCTATTTCATCGCCGGGTTTGCCTGGCAGGGCTTCGCAGGATGGCCGGCCCATGCGGTGACGGTAGCTGGCAAGTCCTGGAGCTGGATTTCGGCCGGCCATTTTTTCTTCCGCGGCCTTGCGCTCAATGGCTCGCCGGCTTCGCTCGCCGCATGGTTCGGGATGCTGAGCGCCGGCTTGGCGGCGTTGATTCCTCTCGGCAGCGGCGCTGAACGCTGGCGGCTGCGCGCCGCCTGCGCTTCTACCGTTTTGCTGGCTGGCTGGACTTATCCCTTGTTCGCCCACTGGGCTTGGGGCGGAGGATGGCTGGCCCAGCTAGGCGCGAACGGCGGACTGGGGCGAGGCTTTGTGGATGCGGGCGGCTCGGGGGTGATTCAGGTTGTGGGCGGTTTGACGGCCTTATCCATCGCCTGGATTCTTGGCCCGCGCCGCGGCAAGTACGCCGCCGGGGGCATGCCCGCGGCCATCCCGGGCCATAACGTCGTCCTGGTGTTGCTCGGCTGCCTGTTGGCGCTGCCGGGCTGGGCGGGGCTGAATTCGGCAGGAAGCCTTTTGTTTCTCCGCGTCGAACCCGGCCGCGTCGTGTTGATTGCCGTCAATACCACGCTGGCGGCGGCGATGGGGGCGCTGGCGGCGGGAATGACTTCCAGCCGCTTTGGAAAGCCGGACGCTTCACTGACGGCGAACGGTTGGATCAGCGGGCTGGTGGCGAGTTCAGCCGGCTGCGCGCTGGTCACGCCGCTGGCGGCGGCCGCAATTGGCTTGGTAGCAGGCGGGCTCGCGGCCTTATCCGCCGAATGGTTTGAATTGCGCTTCGCCGTGGATGATCCCAGCGGCGCGGTTTCCGTCCACGCCGTGGGCGGCATTTGGGGCGTGATGGCGGCGGGCTTTTGGGGGCGCTTTCCCGCTGGCGCGATGGGCGGCAGCTCGGGCCAATGGGTCGCGCAGCTCGTCGGCATCGCGACCCTGCTGGGCTTTGTGTTTCCGCTCACCTACGCCCTGAATCGCCTGCTCAACCGCTTTTGCCCCTACCGCGTCGAGCCGGAAGGCGAGCGCCAAGGCTTGGACCTCTACGAGCTCGGCGCCGGCGCTTACCCGGAATTCATCACCCACACTGACGATTTAACCCTAGGGTAGCCAGACCCGCGTCCGCGAGATGGGCAAACCTCGGCGCGGCTGGCCGAGCGCGACGGTCGCGGCTATCCCCCATTTTCCTCGCCGAGGCGGTAGCCGACGCCGCGCACCGTTTGGATGAGCTTCTTGCCAAAGCCCGAATCAATCTTACGGCGCAAATAACAAATATACACACCCACGATGTTGCTCTGCGGGTCGTGACCGAGGTCCCACACGCTCTCCAGAATCATGGCGCGGGTGACGGGCCGGCCCGCGTTCTGCATGAGGTAGGCGAGGAGCGAAAATTCCCTGCGCGTCAGCGCGATCCTGCGCTGGGCGCGCCGCGCCGTCATCAGGACCCAACTCAGCTCGAGGTCTTCCACGCGCAGAACCGTGCCGCTGGGCAGGCCGCGACGGCGGAGCACGGCACGGACACGGGCCACGAGCTCGCAGAGCGAGCACGGTTTGCTCACGCAATCGTCAGCGCCCAGGTCCAGCGCGTGGGCGCGGTCCTCCGGGCGCATTCCCTCGGTGAGCAAGAGGACGGTTAGCGGGGGGCTGGCCGCGCGGAGCCGCTGGACCAGCTCCGCTCCGTTGAGTTTGGGCGGCGAGGAATCAATGATGATAATGTCCGACGAAACGGCCTTAGCTAGGTGGGTCGCGTCAACAGGTTCGGCCGTCAGCTCAACCGTATAGCGCTGCGCCCGGAGCGCCCTCTCCAGGAACCGCCCGTAGCTTAGGTCGGATGTGACAATCAGGACATGCATCAGCGCGTTGGGCGGCTCCCTTCCCGGCGCGGTAGCCCCCGGCTATCGCGGCGCCCTCCGTCGTTTCAGGGGGCGGTTTTTCATGCGCGAGCGCGTGCCCGGGCATGAAGCATTTGGCGCAGGCGATTGCCGAGCTCCCGGACCAGATCCCGCTCGCGGATGCGGCACTGGCGGTCGAGCATCTCGATGGCCTCCGCGTCGGTGGCCTCTGCGGTGATTACGAGAATCCGCCCGATAAGGCATGGCCGCACCTCTTTGATCTTGCCAATGGTTTCTTTGGGCGGCGCGTACGGGCAACGCACGTCGAGCAGGACGGCGTCGAAGCATTCGCGTCTGAGCTTAGCGAGGGCGTCTTGGGTGCTGTGCGCTTCCTCGGCCTCGTACCGTTGGCTCGCCAGCAGCGTGTAGAGGACGTTGCGGATCGAGGTGTCATCTTCGATGATCAACACCTTTCGGCACGGTTGTTTGGCTGCTGGCATGGGCGGGTCCCCTCCGGGGTCTGCTGGCCGTTCCCTGCGCCAATGGCACGATTCGCTTTCGGGGCGCGGGCCTTGGTCTTCTCGCTTTGCTCGTCCATCCAGCGATCCAAGAGGGCCTTCCTGAATCTCCACTCTCTTCCGAGCTTGAAAGCCGGGACATCCCCCGCCCGGACGCACTTGTAAAGCGTGCCCCTGGAAACACGCAGGTACTCCGCAGCCCCGTAGATGTCCATCACCTCGGGCGCCCCGCCCGGCCCGTTACCCCGCGCTCGGGTTCTCATCTTGCCGCCTACCCGCGCCTCGCTCGTCGTTCCGCCTTTCTTTGTCCTGGCCGCCTGGTCTCCGGCCCTCCCAGGCCGGCCTCCAAAACCGCACCCCGCACAGCGCCACGGGCGAAGCAGGAGGGTCCGCAGGAGCGCGCGTTCCGCGAGGCCGCGCCTCCTGCTGGGGCGGACATCGGCGCCCAAGCAGCGAGGGCATCGCATGAACGACCGGCCTCTCC
>JAKAWO010000091.1 GCA_021827255.1 Acidobacteriota bacterium
TCTGGCTCGACCGTTTGATCCGCGAAATGCACGCCGCCGGAATCCCAATGGCCGTGGCGTCCTCGGCGATTTGCAAAAACATCGAGTTCGCGCTGGAGGCGCTCGGCTACCGCAAATATTTCCGACCTATCGTAAGCGGCGATGAGGTCCAGCGACCCAAACCCGACCCGGAAATTTATCTGAAAGCGGCAGCGAAGCTGGGGGTCGAGCCAGCGGATTCGGTGGCCTTCGAGGATTCGTTCCCCGGCATCGAGGCGGTTGTGCGCGCCGGAATGAAGTGCGTCGCCATTGGCTCGACGTTTCCGATGGAGGAGCTGCGCGCCACCCGCGCCCACCTGGTCGTAAAGGGCTTTGAAACTTTGAGCCTGGCACGGCTGCGGAAGTTGTTTGAGGCAAGTTAGCCGGCCGCGGGAACAGGCACAGAGCGTAGCACAAGACGTTTCCGCGACCCACCGAGGAACGGTCAGGAAGGAGGGTTGTAGTGGACAACGACGAGGGTAAGGTCGTCGGAGGCGGGCGCGGAGCCGACGAATTTCCTGACCCCATCCAGGGCATGATCGCTGATGCAGGTCGCGGTGCGGGTGGGACACGCGGCCAGAAGGTCCTTCAGGCGCGCCTCGCCAAAAAACTCTTCGTTCAGATCGAGCGCCTCCGGCAAACCGTCCGAAAAAATCACAATAAAATCTCCGGGAGCGAGCTGGATCGTCGAGGCTTCGTAAGCGGCGGTCGGGAAAAACCCCATGGGCGGGTTCGACGGCTCCCGCAGTTCGATGACCTCATCGCGGCGAAGCAGGAAGGGTGGATTGTGTCCAGCGCTCACGTAATCGAAGGCGCCGTCGCGGTTCAACACACCGTAAAACATGGTCGCGAACATTTCCGGCGGAGTGCGCTCGCAGAGAAAGGCGTTGACGCGCTGGAATGTCTCCCCCGGGCGCAAGTCGCCGGCGGCCACGGCGGCGAATGCTCCCTGGAGATTGGCGGCCATCATGGCGGCGGGCAGTCCCTTGCCGGAAACGTCCGCCACTCCGAATCCGTAACGGCCGCCCGGCAAGCTGATGAGGTCATAGTAATCGCCACCCACGGTGCGGCTGGGGACGCTGGAAGCTTCGACCTCAAAGTAATCGCTGGTCGGCAGACGGCGCGGCAGCAGGCTCTGTTGGATGGTGCGGGCGAGCGACAACTCGTGTTGGATGCGCTCCTGCTCACGGGTCAGGCGCAGCAGCCGGGCATTCTCAATGACTGTGGCGCCTTCGACGGCGAGAGTTTGGAGGACTTGGCGATCAAGGCCGGTCAGCGAGGTGGCGCGGGTGTGGCTATCGAGATAAAGCACGCCGAGCAGTTCTGGGGCGGTGCCGGCAATGGTCTCACCGCCCATCTCAAGGACGGGCAGCTTCTCTAAAGGCACGGCTACCACGCCGCGAACGGCGCCCTGAAAGGTTCGGGTTTCTTGCGCCGTGCGGCCGGTCGTTCCCTCCTGAAGAATCAACACCTCCCTCCCAGTCTCAGCCACCCGCTGGACAATGGATTCCGAATAATCTTCCGGCGTCGCCGGCAGGTAGGCTCCCCCCTGCGCGCGGCCCAGGCGATATTGGAGCTTGCCGTTTTCGTCCCGCAGGAACAGCAGACCGCGCTCCGCGCCCGTCAGGCTCAGGGCCGCGTCCACTAAGGCCGTTAAAACCTCCTCCAGCGCTGGGGCGCCCAACATCATGTGCGCCATCTGCAAGAGCAAAGCAAGATGCTGCAGTTGAGGAGCCGGACTCTCGCCGACCTTCTCCAGCTTTTCGAGCAATTCGGGGAGCTCCGGATCCTGATGGACGAAAGAGATGGTGTAAGCATCCGCCACGCCTAAACTAACCTGGTCTCCTCCTTTGAGCCGGTAGGTCGTCACCCGCTCGCCGTTGACGTAGATTCCATGGCGGCTCTCCATATCTTCAATCAAGTAACCCTGGCTATCCTGCAAGATTCGGGCGTGATTGCGGGATATTCGGCTGTCGAGCAGGACCAGATCGTTTTCGCTTTGGCGCCCTATGGTGAAGGGAAAATGATCGACCTCGACCTCGCGGGTGCTGCCGGAGGTGTCACGCACTAGAAGTTGAACAGGCTTTGCCATGGAAACGTCCCGCAATTTTTCGGCCGACATTATACCAATGCCGGGCGCGCATGGAACGGCTTTGTTAAGGCGGCCGTCTCTTTCGGTTGTCAGGCCGTCTGGACGACGGGTTAAGCGTCCAGGCGCCCCGCCACGGCCACGGAATGCGAGAAATGAGAAATGAGGATTTGCATTTCTTCGACGAATCAGACATGATTGGGGTTTTGCGTCGGCTCTGCGCATAGCGCCGAGATACCCGTGAACGGCAAGCGGAGACGTTGGAACAAGGATGGGCGCGTCGGCCATCATGCTGTTAAGCCAACCGGGCGGGCCTAGACTGTGGCATTGAATTCTCGGACTTCCATTGCAGAAGGAGAATCCTGTGGCTAAGAGGGCAGTCTCGATCGAATTACCCGAGGGGAAGCTGGGCGTCCTGATCTGCGGCCTGGGGGCGGTTGCGACAACGTTTATGGCGGGCGTAGAGGCAATTCGGCGGGGGCTCGCACACCCCATCGGCTCGCTGACCCAGATGGGGACGATTCGGCTGGGCAAGCGGACCGAAAGGCGGATCCCAAAAATCAAAGACTTCGTGCCGCTCGCAAGGCTCGAGGATATGGTGTTCGCGGCGTGGGACCCGATCCCCGACAACGCTTTCGAGGCGGCGCGCAAGGCCGGCGTGATCGAACGCTCGATGCTGGACGACTTGAAGGATTTCCTGGAGCCGATCGAGCCTATGCCGGCGGTCTTTGAGCAGAAGTTCGTGAAAAGGCTCGAGGGGAAGAACGTCAAAAAGGGCAAGACCAAAATGGACCTGGCCGAACAGGTGATGGAAGACATCTGCCAGTTCAAGCGGGCGAGTGGCGCCGAGCGGCTAGTGATGGTCTGGTGTGGGTCAACGGAAACTTTTCTGGTGGAGAAGCCGGTACACCAATCCGTGACAGCGTTTGAGAAGGGTCTCAAGTCGAACAGCGCCGACATTGCCCCCAGCATGGTGTACGCCTACGCGGCGCTCAAGTCAGGCGTGCCGTATGCGAATGGTGCCCCCAACTTGACCACGGACGTGCCAGCGCTGAGGGATCTAGCGGTCCGGCGCCGCGCCCCCATCTGTGGGAAGGATTTCAAGACTGGACAAACGCTGATGAAGACCATCATTGCGCCCGGGCTGAAGGCGCGCTTGATCGGGCTCAGCGGATGGTTCTCGACGAATATTCTCGGCAATCGGGACGGCGAGGTGCTCGAGGATCCCGGTTCCTTCAAGACCAAAGAAGAAAGCAAGCTGTCGGTGCTGGAGTACATCCTGCAGCCAGAGGTCTATCCCGAACTCTACAAGGATTTTTATCACAAGGTTCGCATCAACTATTACCCGCCGCGAGGGGACAACAAGGAAGGCTGGGACAACCTCGACATCTTTGGTTGGCTCGGCTATCCGATGCAGATCAAAATTGATTTTCTCTGCCGGGATTCGATCTTGGCGGCGCCGATTGTGCTCGACTTGGCGCTCTTCATGGACCTGGCGCAGCGCACGCCGGAGATGGCGCGCCGGGGCATTCAGGAGTGGCTTTCGTTCTACTTTAAGAGTCCGATGCACGCTCCGGACCTCTACCCGGAGCATGACTTGTTCATCCAGTTGATGAAATTGAAAAACACGCTGCGACACCTGCGGGGCGAGGAACTGATTACGCACCTTGGCCTGGAGTATTACGACTGACGGAACCGGTCGAGAGCCAAGGCCCCGTCAATGTTTTGGACGCGCGAGGGCGCTCGCCGGCGGGGGCAGGGTGACAAAGTATTTGCCGAGGATGGTGGCGGCCGTGGTCAACTCGGCCAGATCGCGGGCCGTAAAATCCGGACCCATCGGGTCGCCAGCCTTTCCTCTGCGGCTCACCTGAATCACCCCGACCACGTTGCCATCCGCCAAAATGGGA
The DNA here is from genome assembly GCA_021827255.1 of Acidobacteriota bacterium. Classification (GTDB taxonomy): domain Bacteria; phylum Acidobacteriota; class Terriglobia; order UBA7540; family UBA7540; genus JAKCCV01. The sequence continues at coordinate 4,015 of JAKAWO010000091.1, forward strand.
GCGCTGACGATCTTTTGAATCGGCGCGGCCTTCTGTTCATCGGAAAGAGCCACCGCTTCAAAGACTGTCGGATGGCGGTACACGGAAAAATTGTTGACGCATTCGCTCCGCCGGTCACGGATGGTCTTGACAGCCAGCGAGTGGGTGTTGCTGGTTGGGATAGATCCCAGCTTCGCCAGCTTCACGGGGGTAAGAAAGCTCAGCGCGCCGTCAGACGAGAGACGCAGAATCGCAACCTCATCCAGCCCGGCGCCGAAAGCTGAACCGATTTCTCCGGCAAGACGATTCAGAACGTCGTCGGACGGGGAAGCCCCGGCCTGGCGGAGTTCCTCCACCAAGCGGACGAGATTGAGACTCAGATCATTCCCGGCCATAACAGTTCCTTTTGAAGAGCGGGGAATTCGGGGGAATGAATTATAGTCAAAACAGGGAGCAGAATCAATGCGTGCGTCGAGCCGGCGCGCCCCAGAGCGTGCGCTGACGAGTTCGCCGCAGTGGGGTCCATCGCACCCGCGCCAGCTCCGGCGCCTAGCGACCGCTGCCAAGAACGGTTTGACAATGTCTTGTTGATGTTCCAATAATCGAAGCCCGTGCTGATTGGGATGTTCATTCTGACTCGAGAATCCTGGCGCGGGCAGGGACGGGCGTTTATGCGCCGCTCGGAGGAAAGGGAAAATGAAGCGCCTTTCGGCCTCGACAGCTCTGCTGATGAGTCTCATGCTGACCTTCGCCGTCGAGGGATGCCGCCAAGCTGCGGTTAAGCGGCCCTCCCCCCGCGCGCAAGAGAGCGCCGGCCCACCTTCCCTGAATCAGCCGGCCTCGCTTAACCTTACATCGCCGGCGGTTTATCAGGTCAAGTTTGACACCACGGCGGGCGACTTCTTGGTGGAGGTCCACCGCGACTGGGCGCCGCTCGGGGCGGACCGCTTTTACAATCTGGTGAAATTCGGCTATTACAACGGCGCGAGCTTTTTCCGAGTGGTGCGCGGCTTTGTGATCCAGTTCGGCCTGAGTTCCGACCCGCAGCTTTCCCAGATCTGGAGCCAGGCGATGATTCAGGATGATCCCGTCCGTGAGAGCAATGCAGCCGGGACGCTGTCGTTCGCGGCCGCCGGACCGAACACTCGCACCACCCAAGTCTTTATCAATCTCGCCAACAATTCCAACCTTGATTCAATGGGCTTCGCTCCTTTTGGCAAAATCGCCCAGGGGATGAACGCCGTGGAAAAAATCTACGGCGGTTATGGCGATGGCCCGCCGGGCGGAACCGGCCCGGATCAGAATCGCATCATGACGGAAGGCAGGGCGTATCTCGAAAAGTACTTCCCCAAGCTTGACAGCATCAAGACGGCAGTCATCGTGGCCGCGGCCGAGCCCGCAGCAGCCAAACCTGCAAATTCTCCAGCGGCCTCTCAAGCAGCAGCCCGGAAGAAACATTGAGCCGCGTGAGGCCCGCCTCAGAAAAAAGCCAAAAGAAAAGGAGCGCACATGAGTAACCTTCCACCCGGCCTTTATGTCGTCTTCGAGACTTCGGAGGGATCGTTCACCTGCGAGTTGTTCCGCGACCATGCTCCCAAGACGGTTGAGAATTTTGTCGGGCTCGCCCAAGGAACCAAGGACTTCACGGACCCCTCGACCCATGCGGCCACGAAGCGACCTTTCTATGACAGCTTGATTTTCCATCGCGTCATTCCCAATTTCATGATTCAGGGCGGCTGCCCGCTTGGGAACGGGCGCGGCGGGCCGGGTTACCAATTTGAGGATGAATTTACGCCTGAACTCCGGTTTGACCGCGTCGGGCGGCTGGCCATGGCGAATGCCGGGCCGAATTCAAACGGCAGCCAGTTCTTTATCACCGTCGCGCCGACGACGTGGCTCGATAACCATCACACCATCTTCGGCCAGGTCGTCGAGGGCCAGCACGTGGTCAATAAAATTTCGCTCGCCCCGCGCGATCGTCAAGACCGCCCTAAAACGCCGGTCGTCGTTAAGAAGCTGGAGGTCGTTGAAATCAGATAAGACGTGCTATCAGAAAGACACCGCGCGGAACGCCGCGTTTCGCGGGCGCCGCCACGCACCAGGCAGTGTCGCGGCCGCCCGGCCCCGTCCGTAGCTGCGTCTGCGTTACGGCTTGCTAAAACCCGAGGGACTAGAAAGCGAGCCTCGCGCTACAACCCGACTATACGCCGATGACTTGCGCCAGCTCTTTCACGGCGTCGGCGGATTTTTGGAGCGCGGCGCGCTCCTCAGGTGTGAGCTTGATTTCCAGAATCTGCTCGATGCCCCGCGCGCCGAGCTTAACCGGCACGCCGACGAACAACCCCTTAATTCCGTACTCGCCATCAAGATAAACGGTGCAAGGCAGGATTTTCTTGCGGTCGTTGAAGATGGCGTCCACCATCTCGACCACGGCGGCGGAAGGCGCGTAATAGGCGCTGCCGGTCTTCAGGTAGTTGACGATTTCGGCTCCGCCGTTGCGCGTGCGCTGGATGATGGCGTCGAGTTTCTCCTTGGGCAGCAGTTCGCTGACGGGAATGCCGGCGACGGCGGTGTAACGTGGCACGGGAACCATCGTGTCGCCATGGCCGCCAAGGACGAATCCCTGAACGTTCTGCACGGAAACGTCGAGCGCTTCCGCGATGAAGGTGCGGTAGCGGGCGGTGTCCAGCACGCCGGCCATGCCAATAACGCGGTTGCGGGAAAACCCGCTCACTCGAAAAGCTGTTTGGGCCATGGCGTCGAGCGGATTGGTGACCACAATCAGAATGCAGTCCGGGGAATATTGGACGATTTTTTCGATCGTCCCCTTGACGACCTCGTAGTTGGCCTTCAGCAGGTCGTCGCGGCTCATGCCGGGCTTGCGCGGGAAGCCTGCCGTCATGACGACCAAATTCGAGTTGGCGGTGTCCGCGTAATCGTTGGTGCCTTTGATGCGGACGTCGTATCCTTCAACCGGCCCCGCTTCCAGCAGGTCGAGGCCTTTGCCCTGCGGCACGCCTTCGAGAATATCAATCACCACCACGTCGGCGAGCTGCCGGTCCACCAAGCGGTGAGCCACCGTCGCGCCGACGTTACCCGCGCCTACAACCGTTACTTTTTTGCGCATGAAGCCTCCGTAGAACAGCGTTGGGTGGCAAGGGGTTAGTGGCAAGCGTAAAGCGGGCCGCCGCTCGCCACTGAGCCCCAGCCGCTCTAATCAGACAGCGCGCGCTCGCCCCGAGCCGTGATGAGGGTCACACGGCGTAGGTTTTGACCGCGCTCATGTTTTCGATGATGGCGCCCGCAAAAGCGCTGGTGCCGAGCTTCTCAACGTTGTTCGCGCCTTCCATCTTGAGCAGCCGTTCGAGGTCGTAAGTGACGCGGCGCTGAGCGATGGTCGCGGCAAGTGCGTGCTCGATCAACTCGCCTACTTCCGGCCAGCCGATGAACTCAAACATCAAGGTGCCGGAACGAATCAAGGCCGCCGGGTTAATCACATCTTTATCCGCATATTTAGGCGCGGTGCCGTGCGTGGCCTCAAAGACGCCGTAACCATCCCCGATGTTTGCGCCGGGCGCAAGACCCAAACCGCCGATCTGCGCCGCGCAGGCGTCGGAAAGATAATCGCCGTTCAGGTTGGGAGTGCACACCACCTGATATTCGTCGGCGCGCGTCAAAATCTGTTGCAGCATTGAATCCGCGATACGGTCATTGATCAGGACTTTTTGCTTCCACTGGCCCCGACCGTGCGTCCGCGAGATCGAATCGAGGCAGGTCTTCACTTCTTCCGCGACCTGTCGCTTAAACGCTGGCGTCGCCATCGCCAGGCCGGGCTCAACGAGCGCCGCGATAGCTTCAATCGAAAGGTTGGGATCACGGTCGTGATGGTCGAGGATCCAGCTCTCACGCTCGGTCACGATCTGACGCCGGAACTCCTCCCGCGCCAGTTGATAACCCCAATCGCGGAAAGCTCCTTCCGTGAACTTCATGATGTTGCCCTTATGGACGAGCGTCACGCGCTGGAGGCCGCGGTCAAGCGCATACTGCAACCCGCGCCGAACGAGCTGCCGCGTCCCGGTGATCGAAATCGGCTTAAGGCCGACGCCGGAATCGGGGCGAATCTGCTTCTTGATGCCCTCTTCACGCAGCATGTTATTCACAAACTCGATCAGGCGCTGCGCCTGCGGCGTGCCTTCGCGCCACTCGATGCCCGCGTAAACGTCTTCGGTATTTTCGCGAAAAATGACAATGTTCATCCGCGAAGGCTCGCGGACGGGCGAAGGAACGCCGGGCATGTATTTCACCGGACGCCAACATGCATAAAGGTTGAGCAATTGGCGGAGCGCCACATTCAAACTGCGAATCCCGCCGCCCACCGGGGTGGTCAGCGGGCCTTTGATGGCGATGCGAAACTGCTTGATCGCCTCGAGCGTATCCTGGGGAAGCCATTCGCCGAATTGCTCAAAAGCTTTCCCGCCCGCAAAGACCTCATACCACACGGCGCGCCGCGTGCCGCCAAAAGTCTTTTGGACGGCGGCATCAAAAACGCGACGTGAGGCTTTCCAAATATCGCGCCCAGTCCCGTCGCCTTCAATGTAGGGGATAACCGGCCGATCGGGAACGATGAACCGGCCCCCATCATAGGCAATGGCTTCACCTTCGGCAGGCACTGGAACACCGTTATAAGACGCCATCGAGGAGATCGCCCTCCTTCAAACGTGTTGTACTGTGTTGACTTCCCATGCAGCAGATTCGCTTGCTCCGGCGCGTCCTGTGCGATTCCCGTGGACGCCCCCCCACGCCGGTCCTTCGGGCCGCCGGGCGCCACACCCCTCAACTATGGTCATGGAAAGCATATGAAACGACATAAGATACCACCTCCAGCCAGCACATTCAACAGAATGAGCCTCCAAAGCGTATAACCATCGCTCGCCGTCCAAGCTCAGACGCGCTTCCGAAACATTGATAGAATAGCTGCCATGCGCCTCGCAGGCTAGGGCGCTTGGCGAAGGAGAGTCTTATGAAAGTCGCTGCCGTCCAGATGGACGTGAGGATTTTTGAGAAAGACCACAACTTGGCGGCCATTTTGGCGAAGTTTAAGGAGGCGGCTGGGGCAGGAGCGCGCCTGGTGGTCTTCCCGGAATGCGCGCTGAGCGGCTACTGCTTCAGCAGCCGATCCGAGGCGCTGGAGGCTGCGGAAACCGTTCCCGGCCCGGCGACGGAAAAGATCCGCGCGGCGGCAAAGAAGGCGGGCTCGACGGCGATTGTGGGCATGTTGGAGAGGATGGGCGACCAGCTTTACAACGCCGCCGCCGTCATCACGCCGGAGGGGACGCTGGGCACGCATCGCAAGGTGCACCTGCTTCACCTGGGAGTGGACCGCTACGACGACCCGGGGGACACACCATTTCCCGTTTTTGAAACGCCCTTCGCGAAAGTGGGGATCAATATCTGCTTCGATTCGAGCTTTCCCGAGTCAGGCCGTGTGGCGAAACTCAAGCACGCGCAGGTGCTGGCCATTCCCACCAACTGGCCGGTGGGTTCGGATTCCTGGCAACATGCGCCCAAAGTTCGTGCCACAGAAAATCACCTTTACGTCATTGCCGCCGACCGTGTGGGCGAAGAGCGCGGCTTCCACTTCACCGGCCATTCGCAGATTGTACATTTCACCGGCGAAGTCCTGGCCGAGGCAGGCGAGTCCGAAGAAACGATCCTTTATGCCGAAATAGACCCGCTCGCCGCCGACGACAACCGAATTGTCCGCGTGCCAGGCGAGTATGAGTTCGACCGCATCGCTGCCCGCCGCCCTGAAATGTACGGCGAGATCACCCAACGCACCCGGCGGTCTTA
>JAKAWO010000092.1 GCA_021827255.1 Acidobacteriota bacterium
TGAACCGCTCGCCGATGACTTTCGACCGCATATTCGTCCTGCCGCTCGCGGGAAATCTCGTACTTCTCCGCCACCAGCTCCGCCGTCATGCCCATGTGAAAATCTTCATAAGCGTCCCAAAGCCCGTCGTGGATCAATGAGTCCAGCAGCTTGGCGTCGCCCAGCCGAAGCCCGCGTCGCGCCTCCGTCAGCAGGTACGGGCAATTGCTCATGGATTCCATGCCGCCGGCCACTACCATTTCCGCGTTCTCCGTCGCGATCGCCTGCGCCGCCAGCGCGACCGCCTTCAGCCCCGATCCGCAAACCTTGTTGATGGTCATCGCCGCCACGCGCGGAGCGAGTCCGCCGCGAAGCCCCGCCTGCCGCGCCGGGTTCTGCCCCAGCCCGGCGGAGACCACGTTGCCCATGATGATTTCGTCCACCTGGGCGGGCTCGATGCCGGCGCGACGAACCGCTTCGCGCACCACGCAAGCTCCAAGCTCGACGGCGGAAAGAGGCGAGAGTGAACCCTGGAACTTACCCACCGCGGCGCGAGTCGCTGCGATAATCACCGCTTCTCGCATAGCCCTAACACCCGACGCGATTATGAAATCCCCGCCTTGCGAAGTCAAGAAACCGCCTTAACCGACGCCTCGGAGCAGGGTGAATACTGCCGCGCCGAGGGGTGGCCGCGACACCGTCTTCCGTGTCGCAGCCATTTTGTTTCTAAGGTTGGCCCGGCGGGTTATGGGGCATGGCGAATTTTGAGTCCTCGATCGGGGTGTTCAATGTGACGTGGGTGAAGGTCTCCGTCGTCGCGCCCTCCGTCGAGGAGATCACGACATGAAACGGAACTTTGATTCCATTGACCTCGCGGTAATCAGAAAAATCGGTCTGGTCGGGAAGATGACCCACCGGGGTGGGAGTGAAGTGGACCACGCGCAGCAGGAGGCCATTTTCTTTGTCAAAGTAGAGCCGCTCGAAAGCGCCGCCCGTCGCCGCGTGGGCTTCAAGGATATACGCTTCGCGGCCGCCGATCTTTTCCGTCCCGCGCACGCGCATTCTGGGATAGTTTTGCTTCAAGTTGAGGACGTCCAGGTTGCCGTAAAAATCCGCCTGCTGCTTCATGCCCTCCGCTTCGGGACCAAAGGCCCGCATCACGCCGCGCGGCGTGCTCATCCAGGCGACGCGGCCGTTGGTCCCGCGGTCCATGGTTCTTCCATTCGGAAACGTGACGACGGCCAGGAAATTGTCCGGCGCCTTCTCGTAAATCTCGACGGGCGCCGCGCGGTTCAGCCCCATAGTCATTGTGCCTTTGAGGACGCGCGTCGTGATTTTCCGCGCCACGTCCGCGCCGCCGATCACCTGGTAGTAAGCGCCCAGCACCTTGGGCGGCATGGGCATCATCTGGAAGGCTGGCCGCCCAGGCGGCGGTCCCGGCGGGCCGAAGCTGGCCGTGGCCAGCGCCGGCACGGCTTGGGGATGCGGATGGCCGTTGTGGCAGGTGGCGCAGGTGACCACCATCCGGCCGTGGAAATTGTTGTTATTGATGGAGCGCATCATCAGAACCATCTTGCGAGCCGTCCGCTTGGTTCGCTTGTCGTCTTTTGCAAAATCGAAGCGCGGCGGGTTGCCCGTCATCACGTGGCAGAAGGTACAGCGCACGCCGAGCGAGGCGGCGATAAAGTGCATCGCCGGAATAATCTGGGAAGCGGGAACGCCTTTGAAGACCTTAATGTTCTTGTAATACTGCTCGGCGGTTTTTCCCTCCATGCTCATGGGATGCGCCGGCATGGGGGGCCTCGCCGGCGCGCCGTGCGGCGGAGGCGCGGGTTCCCTCTGAGCGGCGAAAGTCCGAGCCGCCGCGATATGGAGGATCAAAGCCGCGGCGAGAGCGAATAGAAAATACAGCCGAAAATGTTTCAGAGTCATGGTGGCAGCGCTCCAGCGAATCGAGATGAACTGCTCTGGTCCAACGAAAACGGAAGGGTATCACAGGCTTCGGCCCAGCAGGCGCCGATGCCGACGCCTCCGTCACGCCCTGCACAATCTTGAAGAAGCTATGACGCACCCCGAGACCAAAGGGTTTCGCGCCTTTATTCCCCGGCGTGGATGCAGCGCTGTTGGCCGCAATGCGGTTGACTGACCGATGGGCGGGGCATAAGATGCCGAGGATAAGCAGGAAACCATGATAGGAGAGACCATTTCGCATTACCGCCTGGCTTTCGATACGGACCAGGCCCTGGACGAGAATATCGGCATGATCGAGAACGTGCGGTAGCGGCGCGAAATCTGAAATGAGCCTCGCCAGTGGAACCCAACTCGGACCGTATGAAATCCTCTCGCCGCTGGGCGCGGGCGGGATGGGGGAAGTTTATCGGGCCCGAGACCCGCGCCTCGACCGCGACGTGGCCATCAAGGTTCTGCCCGCCGCTTACTCGAACGATCCCGACCGCCTGCGGCGCGTCGAGCGCGAGGCGTTCGCGTGACGTGACCCACCCTGGCGGGTGACAATGAGAACGTTCATCGGCTGGGCCGGGTTCAGTGAACGGCCGGCCATGAGGAAAATGCGCGACTTGCCCGGCTCCGCCAGCTCCGCGCTCGGTTTGGTGACGGATGAACATCAAGAATGATGTTTTAGAGATTCCGCGATCACTTCAGCGATTCGTTGAGACGGATCTAGCCCAAATCGAGAAGCAGGTGCGGCAATGGCGGCTGGGCGAAGGCCCAATCTTCGTTGTGGGAGAGGTTTCGTGCGAGGCAGCGGTCGGGACAGCCAGCTATGCCTTTGAATCGCTGCTGGCCCGGCCGGCGCCGGCGAGGGTAGCTTCCACGTTCACGGAATACACCCTCCACAGCCTTGAGCCACGCTCGGTTGTGCTGGCTGTTTCGCGCTCAGGAGAGAACGAGGAGGTGCTCCGGGCCGCCAACCTGGCGAAGTCGCGAGGTTCCGCCTTGTGGGCTGTCACCGCGGCGGAACAGAGCCGGCTGTCCAAAATGGCGCGGGCGGTGTTGCCGGTTTTCCAAGGCGAAGCAGGGCGGAGCGACGCAGCCTGGATCGTTGGAGCGCAAGCCGCCGTCCTGGCTCTGGCAATGGTTGCGGCTCGGATTCTGAGGCAGCCCTCGGCGGAGGAGAGAAATCTGGAGGAGGAATTTCATCGGTTGCCGCGCCTTATGGAGGACACCCTGCTTCGTGTTCAGGATGCCGCCCGCTCGCTGGCCGGTGAACTGACGCGACTGCGAAAGGTTGTCATCGCAGGCGGAGGTTTTTTCCATCCGGTGGCTGCGCAAGCGGCGGCGGGACTCCGGGCCTGCAACATGGACGCTGAGGGGTGCGAGATCACGGATTTCCGGCCGAGCCCGCAGAGGGACGGCCCACCGGCGAGCGGAGTGCTTCTGTTCTCCAGCTCTCGCTGCCGGCTCAAACGGCAGGCCCATGAGGCGGCCCGGCTGGCGCGCTTTGCAGGGGAGGAAGTCTTTGCGGTCACCGACACGAACGACCGAGACTTGGCCGCGCGCTCCAAACTGGCGATTCTGCTGCCCACGCTCGAAGAAGCGACGGGAGCTGTTCTGGCTGCGAGCGTGAGCCGCTGGGTGCTGGCTTTTGTCGAGCCTGCGGCGCACCCGGAGAGGCACAAAAAATCCCCCAAGGTCTAATCCACTCAGGCCACTGAGAACGTTATCGAAGGAGGCGTGTGAAGGCTGAACGGCAGTGGAACGCGGCGACGATTTGTGCTATGTTAGAGTCTCGAAGGGAAGCTATTGAGAAGCTTTATTCGCCCGCTTCGGCCGAGATAGATCCATAAGGAGTGCGGGAAAGTCCTCAAGGAAACATGGCGACCATTGGATCGCCCTTCTGCCGCTGAAGAAGGCCGGGGAGCGCTCCAGACGCCAGGCAAGAACCCCTCCTTCCCTCCCGAAGGCGCTATGAACGCTTGGCAGGAAGTCCTCGGTTACGTAAAAACCAAGATCAGCCCTGAGAACTACCAGACATGGCTGCGCCCAACGCGCTACAGCCACGTTGAAACCGAGACGCTTGTGGTTCGCGTGCCCAATCAGGAGTTTAAGGAGTGGATTCAGGAACACTACGGCGCGGCGATTCAGGAGGCGCTCAAGCGGCTGAATCTGGGCGCGCACCAAGTTTGCTTCGTGACGGACGACGGGTTGGCCAAGAGGACCGCAGGGAACGGGGAGCCTAAACTGACCCAGGCGAAGCTCGATTTTGACGCGGTGGAACATCAACTTAACGCGAGATACACCTTCGACACGTTCGTCGTAGGCTCGTGCAATCAATTTGCCCACGCGGCGGCGCAGGCCGTGGCCGAGCGGCCGGCTAAGGCTTATAACCCGCTCTTTCTATATGGCGGCGTGGGCCTGGGCAAAACGCACCTGATGCAAGCCGTCGGCCATACGATTAAGGGCCACCAAAAAGAAGTGCGGCTGGCTTACGTTTCCTCTGAAGCTTTTACGAACGAGGTGATCAATTCACTGCGCTATGACCGCATGACATCCTTCCACGATAAATACCGGAACGTGGACGTCTTGTTGATGGACGACATAGAATTCATCGCCGGTAAAGAGCGGACGATGGAGGAGTTTTTTCACACCTTCAACACCCTCTATGAGGCCCAGAAGCAAGTGGTTTTCACCAGCGATCAGCCGCCTAAAGACATTCCGGGCCTAGAGGAACGGTTGCGGTCGAGATTTGCCTGGGGATTGACCGCCGATTTGCAGGCGCCCGACACGGAGACGAAGCGAGCTATTCTGGCGAAGAAGGCGGAAGCGCAAGGTATGAAGCTGCCCGAGGCGGTGGAAGAATTTATCGCGCTCCACATTAAGTCCAGTATTCGCGATTTGGAGGGCGCGCTAACCCGCCTCATCGCCTACTCATCGCTCACCGGGGCGGAGATCACACTCGGAATGGCCCAGCAGGTGCTCAAGAACCTTGTGGACCTCGACGAGCGCCGAGTCTCCATTGAGAACATTCAGCGAGTTGTTTCGAAAGAGTTCAGCTTGACGATCTCCCAATTGAAAGCTAGGAATAACAGCCGTGCGGTGGCTTATCCGCGGCAAATCGCCATGTACTTGGCAAAGCAATTGACCACGGCCTCGCTGCCCCAAATTGGCAGGGAGTTTGGCGGGAAGCACCATACGACAGTTCTCCACTCCATTGTAAAGATTGACGGGGCTCGGAAAATGGATCGGGATTTGAATAGGCTTCTCAATAAGCTGACGGATTCCTTAAACTAGGGTTCGCTGAGGTGTGAATAGGCCAGCGGTGGATGGTATTGTGGAAGGATAGGTGGGTTGATAATTTCCACAGAATGCATGGATGTGGTGGTCGGCTATCCACAGCCGGACATAGCCCCGGCGGCGCAAGAGAAGGATGGTTTCATAGTTTTCCATAATATCAACCGCCCTTCTACTAACTCTATCTAGAACAGGAGTGCTATGGAGTTCACAGTAAAGAAGAGCGACCTACTGAAGGAATTAAGCCTGACGCAGGGGATCGTCGAGAAAAGAACAACCATTCCCATTTTGTCTAACGCGCTCTTGGAAGCTGGCGGGGCCAAACTGCAAATCAGCGCCACCGACCTCGAACTTGGAATTCATTGCGCCTCTGAGGCTAAGGTCAAGACCGAAGGATCTGTGACCGTTCCAGCCAAGCGTCTGCTGGAAATTGTCCGGTCTCTCCCGGATGCGGAGATCAAATTCAAACTGCTGGAGAATCACTGGGTCCAGATCAACTGCGAGCGTTCTTCCTTCAAACTTGTCGGCCTGGCCAAAGATAACTACCCTGCGCTCCCCGCCGTCCCTAAGCCCTTGGCCTCAATTCCTGGGAAGGCGCTTACGGTCATGATTCAGCGGACGATCTTTTCAATCTCGAATGAGGAGTCGAGATACACGCTGAACGGCGCCCTTTTGATTTTGAAGCCTGAGAGCGCGGCCATGGTGGCAACCGACGGGCATCGCCTGGCAATGATCGAAAGCGACGTGCAGATTGCGGGATTAAAGAACGAGCTCCGGCTTCTGCTTCCTAAGAGAGCCATGGGTGAACTGGAAAGGCTGCTGAATGAGGCTGAACCGGATACCGCGATCCAGCTCTCCAAGGACGACAATCATCTATTTTTCTCAATCGGAGAGCGTAGGCTGATTTCGCGGCTGCTGACGGGGCAATTCCCCAATTACGAGGCCGTTTTGCCAAGAGAGAACCAGCTCTTAATCGAGCTTGAAAAGAGTGCCTTGACGGATGCCATCCGGCGGGTGGCGCTTTTGGCCGACGACCGCTCCAGAGCCATCCGGCTTCAACTGGATAAGGACAAGATGGAAATTCTCTCTTCCAGTGGTGATTTTGGCGAGGCGCACGATGTGCTCGATGTGCAATATCCCGGCGGAGCCTTGCAAATTGGGTTTAACTACCAATACCTTCTCGATTTTCTGGGCGTGGCGGGCGATAGTGGAAAGGTTCGCGTGGAGTTGAAGGATGAACAGAGCGCCGCGCAGTTCCGGCCGGTCGAGGATGGGGCTTGGCGCTACCGTTACGTGGTCATGCCCATGCGGGTGTGAGGGGGGGGCGGGAGACGAGGGAATTGAAGGGCTGGCGAAGGTTATGGAGGATGAGACCGGCGGGATGCTCGCACTCCCGCCGGCCTTTTTGTATGGAGAGGTTTAGGTTGATGGAGGTTTGAGAGCGTGAATAAGGAAAAGCCAGAATCTGAGCCGCTCGGAGCAGCTTACGACGCCGACAGCATTAAGGTGCTGGGCGACCTGGAAGCGGTTCGCAAGCGCCCCGCCATGTACATTGGTTCCACCGGGGCTGCCGGGCTTCATCACTTGGTGTGGGAAGTGGTGGATAACGCGGTGGATGAAGCGTTGGCCGGTTACTGCGACCGCATCGAGGTGGCCGTCCACTCCGACAATTCCGTCACAGTGATTGACAATGGCCGCGGGATTCCAGTGGACCTGCACAAGGAAGAAGGGCGTTCGGCTGCCGAAGTGGTCATGACGGTGCTCCACGCGGGCGGGAAGTTTGATACCAATAGTTACAAAGTGTCCGGAGGGTTGCACGGTGTGGGCGTTTCCGTGGTCAACGCGCTTGCCGAGTGGCTCGATCTAGAAATTTGGCGCGACGGCTACACCTGGGAACAATCCTACGAGCGCGGCAAGCCACTGGCAGACCTCAAGAAGGCCGGCAAGACCAACCGCCGCGGCACCAAGATCACCTTTCTGCCCGACGCCAGCATCTTCGAGTCCATCGAGTTTAATTACGACACACTCGCGCAGCGGCTCCGCGAACTTTCGTTCCTCAACAAAGGCCTGACCATCCACCTGAAGGATGAACGGAGCAATAAGCAGGCGGACTTTCATTACACGGGCGGCATCGCTGAATTCATCAAGCACCTCAACAAGAACAAAGACGTGCTTCACCCCGCGCCGATTTACGCCGAGGCAGAGCGCGATAACGTTCACATGGAGTTTGCGCTGCAATACAACGACGGCTATGCGGAAACGGTCTTTTCCTTTGCTAATAACATCAACACCGTGGACGGTGGGACGCACCTTTCCGGCTTCCGTTCCGCACTGACTCGGGCCATCAACCAGTTCGGCCAGAACCAGGGGCTTTTCAAAGACGTCAAGGAGAACCTGCAAGGTGAAGACGTCCGGGAGGGCCTGGTGGGTGTGATCAGCGTGCAATTGCCCCAGCCGCAGTTCGAAGGCCAGACCAAGGGCAAACTCAACAGTGACATCCAGAGCGCGGTCGCCAGCTTTGTCTATGAAAAGCTGATGGAGCACTTTGAGAAGAATCCCACGGTCGGCCGCAAGATCTGCGCCAAGGCGATTGACGCGGCGAGGGCGCGGGAAGCGGCTCGCAAGGCGCGCGAGCTCACACGCCGCAAGGGAGCGCTCGATTCGGGCGGCCTGCCGGGCAAATTGGCGGACTGCCAGGAAAAAGACCCGGCGCGCTGCGAACTTTTTCTGGTGGAGGGCGATTCAGCGGGCGGCTCCGCCAAAATGGGACGCGACCGCCGCTACCAGGCGATTCTGCCGCTGCGCGGCAAGATTCTGAACGTCGAGAAGGCGCGCTTTGACAAGATGCTGGCGCATGAGGAAATCCGCGCCCTGATCACCGCGCTCGGCACTGGCATAGGCAAGGAGGACTTTGACCCCGCCAAACTGCGCTATTCAAAGATCATCATCATGACCGACGCCGATGTGGACGGCTCGCACATCCGCACCCTGCTGCTGACGTTTTTCTACCGCCAGATGCTGGAGCTGGTCGAGCGCGGCCACGTCTATATCGCCCAGCCGCCGCTCTACCTGATCAAAAAGGGGAAAGCCTTGCGGTACATCCGGGACGAAAAGGAGTTCCGGCGCGAGGTGCTTCGGCGCGCGGTGGAAGACCACGCGGTCGAGATCGGAGACGGGCAGAAGAAGGTCCGTCTGGAGGGAGGCGAACTGACGAATTTCCTGATGGCGCTGGGCGAGTACGTCGAAATCTTCGACAAGCTCGAAAAGCGTATGGGCGACCCTCGGCCCATTGACGCCCTGCTCAAGGCTGAACTCGGCAAAAAAGCGGAACTGGAGGACCAAGACAAGATCGAGCGCGTGGCCAAGGAATTGAGGCTGGAAGGGTTCAAAACCGAAATTCGCCTGGATGAAGAGCACAACCTCTACATGCTGCACTTTTCAGGCGAGGGGCTCGGCGAGCGCGTTATTGACTGGGACTGGCTGTCGAGCGCCGATTACCGCCGCCTGCTCGAACTCCACAAGCGGGTACGCGATAACGATAAGCCACCGTTTGTCATTTCCACCAACGGCGACAAGATCGAAATCGAAGATCGCCGAGAATTGCTCGAGCGCATCATGGCCGCCGGCAAGAAGTCCTTCACCGTGCAGCGCTTCAAGGGCCTGGGCGAAATGAACCCCACCCAGCTTTGGGAAACCACCATGGACGCCGAGCACCGTACCATGCTCCAAGTCAAAATCGAAGACCGCGCCGAAGCCGAGGAAATGTTCACCGTCCTCATGGGCGACGCCGTCGAGCCCCGCCGCGAGTTCATCCAGACGAACGCCCTGGACGTGAAGAACCTGGATATCTGAAGCCCAATCATTGCTTTGCGCCTCGCTATGGCGTCTTTAAGACTAATTTCCCCTCCCTGATCCTCGACGGCCTCTCTGGTACGCGGTTCATGTTAGACTAATGCGGCTTGCGGATCTTGCGGTTATGGGGGATTGGCCCCGGTCATATTCGAAACCTTCCGTAACGCGCCGATCATTGAGGCGCTGATCGACGTCAGAACGCAACTCGCCCCGAGCATCACTCTGGCTGACTTGGAGGCCCTTCACGACTCTATAAAAACGCAGTATCCCGAAAAGCAGAAGCGCATGACTTGGGAAGGCTCATTTCAGTTGAGGCCCGAAAAAGAGCCGCTTGCGACTTCCCGATCCCAGGTTGTTGGCTACCTCTTTAAGGGCACGGACGCTTTACAGGCGGTGCAGTTTCGCTTAGATGGCTTCAGCTTGAGCCGGCTCCGCCCGTACACCCGATGGGACGACGTGTATAGAGAGGCAAAGAGGCTCTGGAATATTTTCAGGGCGAACGCAAAGCCGGACCGCGTGAATCGCTTGGCCACCCGATACATAAATTCTATCGAAATTCCGTCCAAGCAGTTCGACTACGGCGACTATTTCACCGCGGCCCCGAAAGTCCCTTCGCAGCTACCTCAGTCGATTAGCCATTTCATTACCCGTCTGGTTATTCCCTTCCCTGACCGGGAAGCCGCCGCTATCGTGATGCAGACTCCAATAGACAAGCCAGATCCTCTCAAGTCCGCTATCCTC
>JAKAWO010000093.1 GCA_021827255.1 Acidobacteriota bacterium
CGGCCGTCTTCGATCCCCACCCAAAGTTTCAGCGTGTCGCCGCAGACAGGATTGGCGCTCTCAACTACGGCGGCGGGGTTCTCAATTTCGCCGACGTGGCGCGGATGGTGAAAGTGTTCGAGGACTTTCTCGGAGTGCATGCGAAATCAGGCGCCCAGCGGACCCTCCGGCGCGGCAGTTTTTGGTTTCCGTCTCTCTGCCTTCACCCGGAGTGGCGGAAGTGAACTACTTCACCGTCGCTCACCACGTAGTCCTTACCTTCCAGGCGCAAGCTGCCGCGATTCCTCGCTTCCGCCAGGCTGCCGGCGGCGATCAGATCCTCGTGGCGAACCACTTCAGCACGGATGAAACCTTTTTGGATATCCGAATGGATTTCACCCGCTGCCTGGAGCGCGGTCATGCCCTCGCGGAGGGTCCAGGCACGACACTCGTCTTCGCCCACCGTGAAGAAGGAAATCAATCCCAGCAAGCCGTAGCTGGATCGCACCAGGCGGGCGACCGCCGATTCCTCCAGGCCGTAGCCGGCCAGGAACTCGGCGGCTTCGGCGTCATTCATCTCCGCCAACTCAGCCTCGACCTTGCCTGAAATGGCGGTTACTGCGGTGCGGCTCCGTTGCCGGAGACCGGCTTGACGCGCAAAATCGTCCGCCGCGCCGGTTCGGCCCGCATCCTTTTCGCTCAAGTTCAGGACATATAACATGGGCTTGAGCGAGAAAAAAGTGAAGCCGCGCAGGAGGCGTTCCTCTTCGGCGGAGAATTGGACCTCGCGCAGCGGTTGCTGTTGTTCAAGCGATTGACGGGCTCTCTCAAGCGCGGCGCGTTCTTTCTCGAGACTCGGATTTTTTTGCTTCTTCAAATCCTTCTCGAGCCGTTCCAGCCGCTTTTCGACCACCGCCAAGTCGGAGAGCATCAGTTCCAGCTCGACGTTTTCAATGTCCCGCTGGGGATCCACGTCGCCGCTCTCATGCGGCACGGTCGCCTCCTCAAAGGCACGAACCACGTGCGCGAGCGCGTCCATCTCCCGCAGCGCCGCCGCCTGCGCTCCGGAGCGCGCCAGCTCAATCACGCTGCCAGGCGTATCCACGTACTCGATGCTGGCGTAAACAATCTTTACGGGATGGTACATCTCGGTCAGACGGTCCAATCGGGCGTCGGGGACGTGCGCCACACCGACGTGAGCCTCCGCTCGCCCCGTCAACTTACTGCCCCGCAGGCGCGTGGCAATCTCAAAAAGCGTAGTTTTCCCGGCTTGACTGAGGCCCACGATCCCGATTTTCAGCAAACTTGCCTCTGGTTCCGAGTCGCTTGAGGTTGAAAGGGTGAAGGCTTAGAACTCGAATTGTACCATACGCGGAGCGAACCGGGACGTCGAAACAGCGGAGGAAAGTTGAGCCCCTTCCTTGAGGCTTCGGGAGCCGCTTTCCGGCGCGCAAACGCCCCCCGCCCGCATTGGGGCCCCAACAATACCTGCTTTTTATCCGGCCCAGATCAGACCGTTCTGGTCTGGCTTCCGGATGTAAATATCTCCACAGCCTTTGACGAGGCTTTCCATGCCGCCGTAATGAAGAAGGCGCCGATGAAGGCCCCCAGTAGCGCTGGGATAATGTACCCACCGGCAATCGCGAAATGGCCGAACCAGTAGCCTAGGACCGGCGAACCGAGCCAGCCGCTAACCCAAGCGACTACCCACTTCGCGAAGAACCCGTCAAGGCCATTAGTGACCGAACCGTTTCCACATTCTTGACCCAGGCATTTTCTGCCCAACCTAGCGTGCGTCAGCGTTCGCCTCAACCCTTCTTGTATCTATTATCCCACTCGGTTTTTACAAGTCAAGCGCTGGCGACGGCGGCGCGTCGTCCAGAGCTCGGCATGAGGCGGGCCGAGCCTCGGCCAGGCTTCCGCGTGTTGCAGAAATTTCCTCTTCCGGCGCCACGTCCGACGGAGATAGCTGTAAAATGGACAACTATGCGGTTCAGTGTTCGTCTGATGGCTGCACTGGTTGGGGTGACCGCTGCGGTCGCTCTCGTGTTCGCCTATTTCCAGGCGAAGGCGCAGACGCGCGCGCTACAGAACGAGCTAGAAAGCCGGGCGCAGGCGCTGGGAGCCACGCTGCAAGATCGCGTTGAAGCCTTGCTGGACGCCGCCGACCCCGCCGCGCTCCAGAGTTATCTCGTCCAGGTAGAGAACCGCGACAGCCTTTACGGCATTATCGTTTATAACGATCTGGGAACCGAACTGGCCACCACCCCAAGCCTCTCCGCCGCGCTCAAACGGCTTCCCTTGGCCGTCACTCGGGCTATTTCGGAGAACGGCGGGCGCG
The DNA here is from genome assembly GCA_021827255.1 of Acidobacteriota bacterium. GTDB lineage: Bacteria > Acidobacteriota > Terriglobia > UBA7540 > UBA7540 > JAKCCV01. The sequence continues at coordinate 2,321 of JAKAWO010000093.1, forward strand.
GCGAATTTATTCGTCCCGGGCAGGCCCCCCTGTATCTCTACGCTTTGCCTCTCCATCACGGTCCATCCGTCACGGGCGCCCTTGGTATGTTCTACGATGCCAGCTATATTGACGCCGGGGCGGCCCGCCTCTGGCGAACTGCTTTCTGGACGCTCCTGGTTGAAATTTTCCTCATCGTCCTTATCACCTTTCTCTTCATTCGCTGGAGCTTCGCCGGCACGATCGGCCGGATGACTCTGTGGATGAAGCAATGGCGCCGGGGCGTCACCTACGCGGCCCCGCCCCTGCCCGACGACGATCTGTTCAAGCCGCTCGCCGAGGAGGTCCGGCACATCACCACGATGCTCGCGGCTGCGCGCGCCGCGGCGGAAGAGGAGGCGCGCCTGCGCCAATCGGCGGAATCCCTCTGGACACCAGAGCGATTGCGCGTCCACGTCCAGAGCAAGCTTCAGGAAAGGCCGCTCTTCGTGGTTTCTAATCGCGAGCCGTATATGCACGTCCGCAACGGGAAGTCTGTGCAGGCGGTCGTGCCCGCCAGCGGCTTGGTGACGGCCCTCGAACCCGTCTTGCTGGCCTGCGACGGAACCTGGATTGCGCACGGGGCCGGCGACGCTGACCGTGAGACCGTGGGGCCCGGTGACCATCTCCGCGTCCCGCCCGATAACCCGCACTATACTCTGCGGCGCGTCTGGCTCAGTTCCGAGGAGAACCAAGGTTATTATTTCGGCTTTGCCAACGAGGGACTTTGGCCGCTTTGCCACATCGCGCACACTCGTCCTATCTTCCGCAGTTCCGACTGGGAAGCGTACCAGGAGGTGAATCGCAAGTTCGCGCGCGCCGCGATCGCAGAAATGGAGGGGACAGACGGCCCCGTCGTGCTGGTGCAGGATTATCACTTCGCGCTTCTGCCGTGTCTCATCAAGGCGGAGCGGCCCGACGCTCGTGTCGCCATCTTCTGGCATATCCCGTGGCCGAATCCGCAATCTTTCGGCATTTGTCCTTGGCAGCGCGAGCTGCTGGACGGTCTGCTCGGCGCCGATCTGATCGGCTTCCACATTCAGGCGCACTGCAACTACTTCCTGGAGACCGTGGACCAAGCCCTTGAATCGCGGATTGACTGGGACCGGTTTGTGGTCAACCGCCGCGGGCATCGCACCCACGTCCGGCGCTTCCCGATCAGCGTGGACCCCGCCGAGCTGACAGCGGCCTCCGGCCCGGTCAAGTCGCCGCCGGTGGACCGCGTGGCCCTCCTCAAGGAGCACGGCGTGGACGCCGTTTTTATGGGCGTCGGCGTTGACCGCATTGATTACACCAAAGGCATTCCCGAGCGCCTCCGCGGCGTGGAGCGCTTTCTGGAAAAGCATCCGGATTATCAAGGCCGCTTCACCTTCATTCAAGTCGCCGCGCCCAGCCGCTCGGAGATTCCGCGCTATCGCGACCTGACGGCTGAAGTGGAGGCGGAAGCCAGCCGGATTAACACCCGCTTCGCGACTCCACGCTGGAAACCCATCGTGTATCTTCAGAGGCTTCACACTCACGCCGAGATCGCTCGCTACTACCGCGCAGCCAACCTCTGCATGGTCACCTCCCTTCACGATGGCATGAACTTGGTGGCCAAAGAATTCGTCGCCTCGCGGGATGATGAGCGGGGGGTGCTGATTCTCAGCCGGTTTGCCGGCGCCGCGGCGGAGCTTCGGGATGCGCTGATCGTCAACCCTTATGATACTGAGCAGTTGGCGGAGGCGATTCGCGCCGCGCTGGAAATGACTCCTGAAGAAGAGGCCACGCGCATGCGTGCCATGCATCGTGTGGTGACCGACCACAATATCTATCGGTGGGCCGCGAACCTTATTGCCGAACTGACCGAAATTCGTGCCGAGGAGCCCCAGCCGGTCAGCGCCGCCTCGAACATCGCGGCCGGCAATTAGCGCCGCCAGGGATGCCGCCCATTTCGGCCCGTGGTGGACGGTGCCGACCCGGCGGGTCGGCGGCCGAGGAAACTCAATCGGCGACGGCTCCCGCATGAAAGGCAACGGCCTTGCAACCTCACGAGCAGGCAACCCGGTCCCGTCGTGCAGCCGGGGGAACAGTTCGCAGGTTGTTGGCCGACACGCCGCGCATCCTGTCGCGGGCAAGGGCTGCCCCGAAGACTCTGGTCTTCCTTGATTTTGACGGCACGCTGACGCCCTTGCGGCGGCGGCCGGAGCAGGTTCATCTGGCGCCGCGGTCCCGCGCGCTGCTGGGTCGGCTCGCCCGTCATCCTCGCCTCGCTGTCTTCATCGTCAGCGGGCGGCCTTTGGCGGACTTGAAGCGCCACGTGCGCCTGCCCGGGGTGCGCTGCCTGGGCGTGCATGGATGGGAGGGGTTGCCGGGCGCGCGGCTCGATCTGGCCTCGCGCCGTGCGCTTCACCGGGCGCTCGTTCAGGCGCGCCGCGATCTTCTCCCGATCCCCGGAATTCGCCTTCAGAACAAGGGGGTGGCGTTTGCCATTCACTATCGGGCTGCTCGGCCCGCGGCCGTCCGGCGCGCTCGGCGACGCCTGTTCGATCTGCTTCGGCCTTTTCAGAGCGAGCTTCGCTCGATGGCCGGCAAGAAAATCTGGGAAGTTCTGCCGCGCGCCCATGGCGGGAAAGGAACTGCGGTGAAAAAGCTCCTGGCGGGATTTCCGCGCGGCTCACTGGCAATTTACATGGGCGATGACACCACCGATGAGGCGGCCTTTCGCGCCTTGCCGGCTGGCATCACGGTGCGAGTGGGGAACCCCCGCTCGACGCACGCGGGTTGGCGTGCCCGCAACCCGGCCGAGGTTTTGCGCTTCTTAAAGATTTTGGAGACAGAACTCGGATGAAAACCGCCCGTGACCCATTCCGCTTCAGCACCGCCGCCTATATAACCCGTGTCTGTCCGCTGGAAGCAGGGAGCCTCGCGGAGCTGAGCGAGGCGCTCGAGCGCTCGAGCGACGCCTCGATCTTCTATCACACCTTCCAAAGTCTTCACCGTCACCATTTTCTTACGGAAGGTTACTCGAACGATTTTGCGCAATGGGTGCTGGCTGCCTGCAACTGCTCCGAACTGGCGGAGCGCCTGGCTTCCTTCGATATTCGCGACTATCTATCGCTGGCGGATTTGCGCCGCGATTTCTGCTGGGCCGTCCGGGACTATTGCCAGACCTATCCCAGCCGCGCGGAAGCTCCGGCTTTCGAGTCGTTTGACTTTTTAGAAGCGGTTGAGGTCGCGGTGCCCCTGGACCTGGAAGCCGCGAACCTCCGCGAATTCGTGGAGGTCCTCGCTCGACTCTCCCATGCCTCGATCTATTTTCACTTCATCAGTTCACGGCTGCGTCTGCACTTGCGGACCAATGACTTTTCGCTCTGGCTGGAGAGGAATCTGGGCCTACCGTCTCTCGCGGATCGCATCAACCGAATTGACATTTACACCCATACCCTCGAAGGCGTGCAGAGGACTCTGCTCGATCTGATCGCTCGCCAAGGAGCCTGATGCCCCCCGACCCTGCCGCTCATCGTGTGATTCATCTCGACGATTACATCCCAGTTGTCGGCGAGCCCGAAATCGCTGAAATCCGCGCTTTGGCCTCGCGCCTCCAGGACCAGAGCGTTCAAATGGTCAATTCCACCGCGGTCGGCGGCGGCGTGGCGGAGATCCTCAACTGCATGATCCCCATGTTCCAGGACCTCCGCATTCCGGTCCGGTGGGACGTTATGACCGGCGGCAACGATTTTTTTGAGGTCACCAAAGCCTTCCACAACGCCCTTCACGGCGGGACCTATGACGATCGCGCGGAGAACTTTGAGATTTTTCTGGCTTACAACGAGCAGAACCGGCAGCGCGTGGCGCTGGACTCAAGCCTCATCGTGATTCACGATCCTCAGCCTTTGGCCTTGGTGGCCGGCCGTCACAACCACGCCGCGCACTGGCTTTGGCGGTGCCATATTGACCTTTCCCGGCCCAACCCGCTCGTCTGGGATTTCCTGGAGCCGTTTGTTATCCGTTACGATGGCGCGATTTTTTCTTCGCCCTCCTTTACCCATCAGCTTCCGATCCCCCAGTACCTTTCTTATCCCTGCATTGACCCGCTTTCGGCTAAAAACCACGACTTGGAACCCGCTCAGGTGCGCGCCATCGTCGAGCGATTTGGCATAGATTCTGGCCGGCCGATCCTCACTCAGATTTCCCGTTTCGACCGCCTCAAGGACCCCTTGGGCGTGGTCAAGGCTTATCGGCTGGTGCGAAGCTACTTCGATTGTCAGCTTGTGCTTGCCGGCGGTGGCGCCGCGGACGATCCGGAAGGCGGCGCAGTGCTGACCGAGGTGCGGGAGGCTGCCGGCTCCGACCCCGACATTCACATTCTCGATTTGCCTCCCTGGAGCGCTCTCGAAATCAACGCCCTCCAACGCGCCTCCACCGTCATCATTCAAAAGAGCCTGCGGGAAGGCTTTGGCCTGACGGTGACGGAAGCGCTCTGGAAGAAGAAACCCGTTGTCGCTTCGGCCGTAGGGGGCATTCCCGTCCAAGTTATCCACAAGCACACCGGCCTGCTCGTTCACTCCATCGAAGGCGCCGCTTATCAAATCCGCTTCCTGCTTTCCAATCCAGCCTTGGCTGCCCAACTCGGCGAGCAGGGTCACGAGCACGTCCGCGAAAACTTCCTGATGACCAGCAACCTCAAGCGGTATCTGGCCCTCTTTCTCCACCTGCTTTGCCGGCATTGACCGCCCCTTGCCCTTGTCATCAAAGGCTTGCATCGGCCGCGAAACTGACGGGCTCGCGATGGCCGCAGCGTAATAACTTTGCCCGGAACCTCACTTGCAGGTGTGGTAGGCTTTGTACGAAAGGACCTCTGTCCAGGAAGGTGAATGGCGCCTATGAGTCAAACGGCAAAAACGCGAACTGCTCCCAGTGACCGGAAGGGAATACTCCTCATCTCGTCGCTGGCTGGTGTCATCGGAGGATTATGCTGCCTTTCGCCGGTGATTCTGGTTCTCGTGGGATTGGCCAGCATTTCGACCGCGGCCAGCTTGGGGGACATGCTTTACGGCGACTATCGCTGGTATTTCCGGTTGGCCGGGCTACTGTTCCTGGCCCTGGCGCTCGTGTTCTATTTCCGGCGCCGAGGGATTTGTACCCTCCGTGAGGCTCGCCGTCACCGCAATCGCGTTTTGAATACTTCACTGCTTGTCCTCATCTTCTCCGTCGGCTTTTACATCTTCTGGACTTATGTTGCCGTTCAGTACTGGGGCATCATGGTGGGGCTGCCCTGGGCGCAATATGATGAGAGCTGGGCCCTTCCGACCTCCGCGACGGTGCTTGCGATCGGCGTTCTGCTCTACATCTTCTTGCATCGCTCCTCTGGCTCTGTTCCCTCCGAATCCGCCAAAACTCGTAAAGCGCTTTTCGACATTCCTTCGAAGTAAGCATCACAAGGCCATGTCCTCGGACCCGCCGCGTCCGCGCCTCTGGCAGCCATGGTGAGCCTCGGTCAACGCCTTCTTCGGCTCTCTCGCTAACTGAACCTCTACCTGCGTTATCATGGCAGCATGCTCTCCTCGGAACTGATTAAGCAGAGGGCGCTCGAAGCCGGATTTGATTTGGCCGGGGTTGCCCCGCTTCCTCCTTCGGAGGATCTTGAATTCTCCCGCCGCTGGGTCGAGCAAGGCTTTTGCGGTGAGATGCATTATCTCAGGAACCCCAAACGCGCCCATCCCCGCCGAGTGCTCTCCTCCGCGCGATCAGCAGTTTGTGTCGGCCTGATCTACAATGCTCCGCTGCCTTACTCGATCGAGTGCGGGACGGCACACTCCGGGGCGCATGGCGCCAAGGCAACGCGCGAGGCTTCCGACCTCTCGGTCGGCCCGCGAGCGTGGATTTCCCGTTACGCCTGGGGCCGCGATTATCACTCCGTGATGCGCGAGCGCCTCGAGCGGCTCCGCAAAACCATCGAAACCCTCGCGCCTGGTGTGGAAACCCGAGTTTTCGTGGACACCGGTCCCCTCAACGAGCGAGCCTTTGCCCGCTACTCCGGTATCGGCTGGATGGGCAAGAACACTTGCATCATCAATGAGCGAACGGGCTCATGGTTTTTCTTGGGCATTCTCCTCACCAGTCTTGAGCTGGCGCCTGACATGCCCGCTCCGGACCGTTGCGGCTCGTGCACTCGCTGCCTTGAAGCCTGCCCCACCCAAGCGTTCGTCCGGCCCTACGTGATGGACGCCTCCCGCTGCATTGCTTATTTCACCATTGAGCTCAAGGGTTCGATTCCTGAAGAGCTTCGGCCGGCGGTCGGCCGCAACGTTTTTGGGTGCGACATCTGCCAGGACGTTTGCCCGTGGAATTCCAAGACCGTCGCTCCAGAACCTGGCGACCACGACGCCCCGGCCTTGGGACGAAGAAGCGTCGCAGTGACCGGAATCCCCGAATTTCAGCCGCTCCAGCTGAAACCTCAACCCTCGGCTGCTCCTGAATCTCTCTTCAACCCACCCTTGGAATGCCTGGCCTCGCTGACGGCCGACGATTTCTGCTCCGTTTTCAAAGACTCTCCCATCCAACGCGCCAAATATCGCGGCTGGCTGCGCAATCTGTGCGTGGCCATCGGAAACAGCGGCAACCGGCGCTTTCTGCCTTGGCTCAGCCGCCTACTGGGGCATCCCGGCACCTTCGTCCAGGAGCATGCCGCTTGGGCTCTCCAGAGAATCGCTGCGGACAGAACTGCGCCCGACGGCCCCTCCGGTTTTTCGCCAAAACTTTCTCAGATAAAATCCGCCTTGACGGACCCACGGGAAATCGTGTAAATTTTACCAATCACCTAAAGGCGCAATTAAGGCTCTCTTTTCTTAAGTGGGCTCGTTATTACTTTTTTGAGAGAGCATCACGGAGGTTGCATGCGAAATCTGCTAGTGGGTTGCGCGGTCGTGGCGATGGTTGCGCTTTCCCCCCGCTCGGAAGCAAGCCCGTCGCGACGCAAGCTTGTCGAAAGTCGGACACCGAAGTTGTTCAAGCCTCAAATTGGGGTGGCGAGTTGGTACGGTCGAGAATGCCTCGGAAACTACACATCGAGCGGCCAACTATTTGATATGAACGCACTTACCTGCGCGCACCCAAGCCTTCCGATGGGAACAAAGGTCCGAATTACCAACCTGGCCAATTCCCGCACGCTCACGTTAACCGTCAATGATCGCGGTCCGGCCATCCCCAGCCGCATGGTGGATGTCTCCAGACTTGCCGCTGAGCGTTTGGGATTCCTCGGAGCTGGCCTTGCCCGCGTTCGGCTACAAGTTGTCGGCTTGCCGAAGCAACGCGCAGAGACGGCTGAAGTTCCGCCCCTCGTCCGCCCGCAATACGTTTCTTCTAAGAGCTTATCCGTAAATAGCTATTGTCTGCCGCCAGCAGATCATGGCCGCAGCCAAGGTCAGCAGGGCGACATAGCCTTCTTCGGTCTTCTCAAAACTCACCAGGAGCTTGC
>JAKAWO010000094.1 GCA_021827255.1 Acidobacteriota bacterium
ATCTCGGTCGCGCAGGCCGCCTTGGGAGCAGAAATTCCTGTGCCCACCCTGGAAGGTGCCCAAAAGCTGAGAATCCCTGAAGGCACCCAGCCAGGGGCCGTGTTCCGGCTGCGCGGCAAGGGCATGCCATCCGTGAATGGCCACGGCCATGGCGACCTCTACGTTGCGGTTGAAGTCGTGGTCCCCACCCGACTACGCGGCGAGCAACGCCGCTTGTTTGAGATGCTCGCCCCTTCCGTCCGCGTCGAGAACCGGCCCGCCAGCCGAACGGGGAGCCAAAAAGCTAAGGACAGCTTCGGATAGGCCACGCGCCTGTTGGGCTGCTTCGCGCTCGCACGGCAGCTTCGGCTCTCAAGCTCAAGAACCGTAACAGAGAAAATCAAAAGCGGGACGCTCCAAAGCTGGCGCAACCTTTGTGCCCGACACGCATCTCCGCGATGACCTCAGGGCGTGCCACCCATGCCGGTTAGCGGCGGCATGGAAGGAAGCTGCGGACCTCCGGGTGAGGGTTGCGGGGATGGCGTCTCGCCCGGTTGGCTCGGAGCAGACGGCAGGGCGATACCGGGAATAGCCACCGTCTGGATTACCGACCCTGGCACGCCGGGAATTCCCAGAAATTCCCACTTATCGTAATGGGTGTGGTGGTTATACACCATGATGGATTCCTGAGTGCTCGTCGGCGCCACACCCACGATGTACGCTCCTTCAATTTTTTGAGGCTTCTGAAAAGACAGAGGTGACAAACCCAACGGATTAGCTTCGTTTCCCAGGGTCTGGCCGGGCGAGGCCCCGAAGCCAGTTTGTGTTCCCTGCGGGTTCGCCGTGCCAGGCGGGGTAATCGTCAGTGAATCCGTGATGATGCCGTTCGCGGTGGCGTGGATGAAGCGCCACTTTCCGTCCCTTGCCATGGGGTCGCGGTAGGGTCGCCGCAGAAAACGCATGTCGTTGGTTTCCAACATTTGCTTCACGGACGTCGGGTAGCGGTTGAACTGCTGGTGGAACAGGTAGATGGCTCGGGCGTACTCGGTGCCGCGGAAGATGAGCTCCTTTTCTCGTTCCCGCTGAGCCGCGGTATAGACGCTCGGCACAGCCTCCGTCAGAATGATGAGCAGGATGGCCAGCATCATCATGATAATCAGCAGCACGTAGCCGCCCTCTTGGGGAGGGTGATTCTTGCGAAGCATCACGGCCTCATTGGGGCTGGGGGATCGGAAGTCTGGCGTGCTCGCCCGAAGCCATATCTTCCACCATCACCGCCGCCGGGGTGATTTCCAGAATCTTATAGCGATTGGAAATTTCATCGCCGGCGCGAACCGCATAGACTTCATCCTGCCCCGAAAGATATGCCTGCCGGTTGCCGGCTTTATCCTGGGAGTAACCCAGCGCCTTCAGTGGGATGGGCGGCGGAGGGGGCGGGAGGGCTGCTCCCGTGCCAGGCGCGCCCCGGCCCGCGCCGCCCGGCGGAGGGGGCGGAGGAGGATAACCGAAAGGATTTCGCGCCATCGTCGGCGCAGGGCTTTCTGCGGCAGCCTTGAGTTCATCCAAGTGGAGAACGACGCCGCCCGCTTCCCAAAAGCCGTCACCCGGCTTGCGTGGCGAGTCCAGCTTCCGCTTTGGTCCGGCCGCTTTTGAAGCGGCGCGCGCAGCCGGCGCCGGCGAGCCGTTGATCTCCCCGACGAGTTTTACGATCAGAACAACGCACACCGCACCCAGCGCCAGCGGCCCCCATTTTGCGATTGAGCGATTCGCGGTCATGGCGTCAGATAAAGATCCGCATCCACCCTCAGAGAAATATGGTTGGCTCCTTCAGCCGTGAAACTGAAGTCGCGAACCAGAATCAGGTCGCTCGCGGTTTCCATGATGCGGGAAAAATTGAGCAAGTCAGAAAACGGGCCGGTCACCGTGACCTGCACTCCCAGGCGGTCGAGCGGCTGTGTTGCGCCCGAGCGGAGTTTGTAATCCACGCTGGCCAGTTGAACGTTGGACTTCTCCGTCAGCCGGCGCACCAGCCGCTCGGCCTCCGAGAAACCCCAGCGGCGCGCCGGCACATGAGTCGCGAGGAAGGTCTTAAGGTCCTGGTCGGTCTGCGGCAGTGAATTTCGCAGGCGTTCGAGGCGCGCCGCGCTTGCCTGGGCGCGCAGCGTGGCGAGGCGAACCCGGTCAAACGACTCCTCCGCCTGAGCCACCCGCTTGTGGAGGGGGCGAACCACGGCGGCGTAAACCACCCCGTCGAGCACGGCCACGCTCAGCACGGCGCGCTCAATGAATCGCCGAATGATCCTGCGACGCTGCTTCTGCATCGGTCATCCCTTGCCCCTCAGAAACAATTCCGGCTCCGCGGTACGTTGCGGTGCATGTGGCGAGAACCGCGTTGCTGTTACTCGAGGAGTCGGCAAAACCCTGGCTTGTCACCACCACGCCAGAAAAATCCGCGGCGCCTTCAAGGTTGCTCAAAAAGGCTTCGAACGCCCGCTCATTCTTGGCCTCGACGGAAAGGCGAATAAGACGATTCGCGGAGATGGGCGAGAAGGCCAGGCCGTCCACCCGAACGTCGGGGGGCAGCAACTGGCTCACCCTGCCCGTCAGTCGAGCAACCGAAAATTGCTTCCGCTCGATCAGGCCGTTCAGATACTCGGTTTCCGTGACCAGCCGGTGTAGTTCCGGTTTCTCCAACTGAGCGCGCAGGCCGGCAGCTTTCTTTTGAAGGTTCTTCAGGCGTGCCCGGGCGGGCGCGTAAGATTGCTCCACCGCGCGGTCTTCGCGGAGGGCGTTGATGGCCGAGCGGGCCAGGCCCACCAGGGCGCCCAGCGCGAGCGCCAAGCCCAGAGTGGCTGCTGCCAACCCATGGCGCTCGTGCCAGCCCAGCCGTGCCGCGAGATTGAGAGTGACCTTCATTCACTTCACCCGCCGTTCGCCACCAGCCCTGCGAAGGGCATTGCAAAGCGCCCAAGCTGGGCTTTCCCCTCCGGCAAAAGCGCTGACGCGTAGTGCGGCGGGCAAGACAGCGGGGTGACTTCCCGCGAAATCGCGGCCGCGATCCGCGTCCCTAAATCCTCCGGGGCGGGGGGTCTTGCACACACCCAGACCCGCTGAATCTCGACCTTTAGGCGATCGCTCGCGCTGGCCACGGCGCGGGCCGCCTCCCCGACGGCAGAGGCACGGACCGCATCTTCCGACTCAGCCACCTCGTGGCGCCACAACACGATGCGCTGCCCGGCAACGATAACCGTCGTCAGGCCATCGCCGGAGGCGTGAATGAGCAAATCCCCGCCTTCATCCGACGGCAGCAGTGGCAGAAGCGCGGCGGTCGAGGGCAGAAGCAGCGTGAGCTGCCCGCTCAAACCCTCCACGGCTGCCTCGTAGTCCGCCAGATGCGAGGATCGAGCCGCCATCACCATGACCTCAACCGCGCCGGACCCGTTCCGAAACATCTCATAGCTCAGGCGCGCTTCCTCCGGTGGATAGGGCAGCAGGTTTTTCAACCGCCAACGGATCAAGGCGTCGGATTCCCGCCCATTGTCCGGGAGGGTCTCGAAGTTGAGCAGCGCGACTCGCACGAGGCTGTCGGGCACGAGCAGTCCCACCGCGCCCCCGGTCCCTCCTAACTCATTGGCAACCTCTGCCAAAGTCTTCTGAAGCTCCGCCGTTCGCTCGTGATGGGAGGCGTGGGAATCTGGCAGCGGGCTGCCCGGAGGGAGTTCGCGGACGCTGATGCGTTTGATTTTCCGGGACGGACGGTCGAGGCGCGCGCCCGCCACAAACCCCGGCGCATCCTCCAGCACGATGGCCGGCAATTGGAAACGGAGCTTCGCGGGGCGATGGCTGAACATCCGGTTGGAAAGACTCTTCCAGTCCATTGGGTTCACCGTCCCGGTCTTACCGGGTCACTCCACAAAAGTGACCTTATTGATCTCCTTGAGAGTGGTAACGCCAAGACGGACCTTCTCGAGCGCGGACTCGCGCAGTGTCTGCATGCCTTCCTCGCGGGCTAAACGGCGTATCTCAGAAGACGGGCGCTTGTCGAGGATCGCTCCCCGAATGCGGTCCGAGAGCGCCATGAGCTCTCCGATGGCCGTGCGCCCTCGGTAGCCCGTGCCATTGCACTTCGGGCAGCCCGCCCCCTCGTAAAAAGGGATCTGCTGCCATTGGGCGGGATCCAACCCGGACTCTTCCATCAGCTCGCGGGAGGGCTGAACCACGCGCTTGCACGCCTCGCAAACCGTCCGCACCAGGCGCTGCGCCAGGATACAGTTCAAGGAGGAGACAAAATTATAGGGCTCGACTCCCATATTAAGGAAACGGCTCAGGACGTCCACGACGTTGTTGGCGTGGACGGTGGTGAAGACCAGGTGGCCGGTCAAGGCGGACTGAATGGCGATCTGAGCGGTTTCATTGTCGCGGATTTCTCCCACCATGATCTTGTCCGGATCGTGCCGCAAGATGGAGCGGAGGCCGCGCGCGAAGGTCAAACCCTTCTTCTCATTGACCGGAATCTGAGTGATGCCGCGAATTTGATACTCGACCGGGTCCTCGATGGTAATGATCTTGTCTTCATCGCTTTTGATCTCAGACAGCGCCGCGTAAAGGCTCGTCGTCTTGCCGCTGCCGGTCGGCCCCGTCACCAGAACCATGCCGTAAGGTTCGCGGATGAAACGCCGCAAACGGCGAATCTCGTGGTCGGAAAAGCCCAGCACGTCGAGCCGAAGCTGCCGAAACTTCTCGTGCAAGGACTCTTTATCGAGAATGCGGAGCACGGCGTCCTCGCCGTGAATCGAGGGCATGATGGAGACGCGGAAATCAATCAGTCGTCCTCGGTAGCTCACTCGGAAACGGCCGTCCTGCGGGATGCGCCGTTCGGCGATGTCGAGATCCGCCATGACCTTGATGCGCGTGATAATGTTCGATTGGAACTCGGGCCCAATCGGCGCCATGGCTTGCTGCAGCACGCCGTCCACCCGGTACTTGACGACCATAGAATTGTCGCGGCTCTCCAAGTGAATGTCGCTCGCTCGCCGCTCAAGGCCGGCGAAGATAATGGAATCCACCAGTCGAATGACGGGGCTCACATCCTTCACCCCGACCAGTTGTTCGAGGGAGAGGCTTTCGTCGCCATTTCCTTCTTCGCGGATCACGTCCAGGCGAAACTCGGTGGTGGCTTCGTCCAAAACGCGCTGCGAAGGGTCTGTCTTGGCCAGATACTCTTTGATTTGGCTGGGAGCCGCAACCTTCACGATGAGTCGGCGGTCCAGGCGCGCGCCAATCTCGTCGAGCCGCGCCAGGTCGGTCGGATCGCTGATCGCCACCACCAACTCATGGTCCGTGGCCGCCAGGGGTAAAAACTCATAGTGAAGCATCAAGTCCAGGGAGATGGAGCGCAGCAGGTCCGGTTCCGGTCGGAAATCTCCCAGGTCCACAAACTCAAAATGGTAACGGGCAGCCCGCTCGCGGGCCTGGTCCGTTTCGGCTTTCAGATCGGGCAGGCGCGTTTCTTCCATCCCTATCTCCACGTTCGTCTAATGCACGTGCGCCGCCAGAGAGAACAGCGGCAAATAAAAACCTACCAGAACGAATCCGACGGCGACAGCAATGACCGCGATCATCACCGGATCCATCAGGGCCACCAAGGCGGAAAGATCAATGCTGACGTCTTCCTCAAAAAAATCCGCCACGGCATCCAGCATGGCGGGCAGCGCGCCGGTGGTTTCGCCGACCTCGACCATATCGAGCGCCATTTCGGGGAACAACCGGGTTTCGCGGAGGCTGGCGCTCAAGGCTTTGCCGGCCATGACCTCCTTGCGCGCTTTAGCCACGCCCCGCGCGAGCAAGGGGCTGGACGATGCCTCGGAGGCCGTCTGAAGAGCCGCCACGGCCGGCGTGCCGGCTTGCAGCAAGGTGGCCAGGGTCCGCGCGAATTCAGCCACCGAAAACTTGAGGAGAAGCTTTCCCGCTATCGGCAGCCGATACTTGAAGCGCTCCCAAGCCAAGCGCAAAACCCCCGAGCGCCCCGCGGCGCGCAAAGCGATCACGGCTAAAATAATTCCAGCCAGCACGACGATCGCCCACTTCCGCATCGCTTGCCCCAGACCGATCAGCAACACGGTCAGCGCCGGCAAAGGAACCTCCAGTTCGGCGTAAAATTGAGTGAATTTGGGGATGATGAAAAAATCCACCAGCAGAATGAGGCCGATCAGGAAGACCAGCAAAAAGGCCGGATAGATCAAGGCGGAAAGAAACTTCTTGCGAAAGCCTCGGGCCGCCTTCTGATAAGTGACGTACTGCGAAAGAACCTTGTCGAGGCTGCCGCTGCGCTCGCCGGCCCGCAGGGTCGCGCAGTAGATTTTGGGGAAGCGCCCGGTGGATTCAAACGCGTCGGACAACAGTTCCCCTCCCCGCACTTTATCGCGGACCTCTTCGAGGAGGGCGCGCAACTCCGTGTTCCGAGCCTGGCGCGCCAGCAAATCGAGGGACTTCTGCAAGGGCAAGCCGGATTTTGCCAAGGTCATGAACTGCTGGTTGAAAACCAGAAGCTCATCCGGACTGACCCGTCCGGAGCGGCGAACCGTCCCCACTCGGATGCGCAGAAAATCCTTCGGGCGGACGGAAAAGATGTAGTAACCTTCCGCCGCCAGACGCGCGCGGAGCTCGTTTTCCGAAGCCGCTTGATGCGTTTCCTGAGTTACTCGTCCCGTCGGAGCGCCCAATTTGCAAATGAATTCAGTCATCCTCACCAACTGCTATACGGCGTGCCGTCAAGCGAAATCGCGTCGGAGCCGCTGTGGACATCCACGATGCCCGGAACCACTTGGTCGGACCCAATCGGCACGTCTTCGGTGTCAACCTTCCAGGTTTTGTTGGACCCCGTGAAAGGATCCTTCGGAATCCCGCCGCGCAGATATCCGGCCTGGACCAAGTCATCCAAAGATTGCGGAGGCTCCTGTTTATCAATGGTGTACTGGTCAATCAGCTTCCGCATCGTAAAAAGGTCGTCGCGGAGCACGGCTTCTCGGGCTCGAATGATGGTGGTTTGGAGAGTGGGCACAGCCATCGCGGCCAGGATCAGAATGAGGGTCATGACCACCATCATTTCGAGGAAGGTAAAGGCGCCTTCCACGGCCTGCCGGCCCGGGCCCCGGCGCATTTCATCCCCACTACCAGTTGTCATAGTGAGTCCCGTCCAAAGCCACGCCCTGGCTCTTTGAATAGACGTCAAACACGTTCTGGCCGCCCCAGGATCGAGAGTGCGGGCTGTCTTGCATGGAGCGCAACCCCCAGTCCCGGTGACCCGTCATCGGATCGCGCGGGATGCGTCGAAGGAATTTGTAACGCATGTCCATCCCTTTCAGCTTGACGCCGTCCACCAGCGCCTGAAGGGAGGGAGGATAGCCAAACCCATCGAGCGTGGGCGGGATCAGACCTCGATCTGAAAAATCTTTATAGCGATCAATGGCGTTTCGCATTTCCCGCAGGTCGCGGCGCAAGGCGAGTTCCTTCTGCTCTTGAACCTCTTTGCGCGCCACGGGCAGAGCCATCGTCGTCAGAAGAAGCAGAATCGCTATGGCGACGATCAGCTCAATCAGCGTGAAGCCTGCCGAAGCCAGCCGCCGCATTCGGTTTTGTTCCGGGACCATCTTCATCGGGGCTCCGGGGGCAGGCCGGCTGGCGGGGGGGCGACGGGCGCAACAGACGGGATGGGAGAGCTTGTGCCGGCGGGAGTCGGGACGGCGCTAGCGGCTTCAACGGGGCGCTCCGGCAACCGAATCACATGGGGCGTCAGCATGACCAGCACTTCCGTGTTGACCTTCTCATGGTGATTTTGGTCGAAGAGATACTTGAGGCCGGGAATATTGCCCAGGCCCGGCAATCCCGTCGTCTCGTTTGTCGTCGTCCTTTCGATCAACCCACCCAGAAGGCTGACCTCGCCTTCCTTAAGCCGTATGTCCTGCTTAATTTGCCGCTGGCCGAAGCTGGGCTCCTCAATGCCACCGATGAGGAAGCTTTGGGCGAGCGAGGTAATGTCAATCGTCGTCTTCAATTCTATCTCGCCGTCGGTCATCAAGTGCGGCGTGAGGGTCAGATTGACGCCGACGTCCTTGTAGCTGAACTGCGTGCTCGCCAAAAGTCCGAAACCCGGACTCGTTCCCGTTGAGGTCCCGCCCGTGACGCTTCCCCCGAACGAGGGCAGAAAGCTGCCGGTCGCAATCGGCACGCTGCTGCCAATCTTCAGCGTCGCCGTTGCGCCGTCAGTAACTCGAATCTCCGGGTTATCGAGGATATGTGTTCGGGAATCATCCATCAGCGCCGTAGCGACGGCGCCAGGCAAAGCGATACTGAAATTTTTGGTGTTGAGCGAGTTGCCCAGTTGGTTGAGCGGCACTCCCGTGACGCCGTTGACGGTGACTCCGCTTGTGGGCGTGAAGCCGAGCACACCCTGGGTCCCAGCGGGAAACCCGGCCGAAGAAGGGAAGCTGAGAGCCTGCGTCGTGTTCAGGCCCAGGTCGCGAATCCGGTCCGCATCGGCCTCCAGCACATCAACGTCAATCAGGATTTCAGCCTTGCCTTGGTCGAGGTCGTCAATCAAACGCTCCGCTTCCGCTACGTGGCGAGGCGTGTCCCGGATGATGATGGAGTTTGAAAGCGGATTATCAATAATCCGCTGGATGCCCAAAAGCTGCTTGAGCGCGGTGGTGATAGCGGTCCGGTCAGCCGGCTGCATGGGATTGGTCAAGTAAATGGCCTTCGTGATATTTTGCTCGTAATCGCGGCGGTTGGCGGGATTGTCCGGAATCACCAGGATGGTATTGGGCGTCATCACGCGCCAGAAAGTGTGCGTCTGGAGAGCGAGGATACGAAGCGCATCTCCCACCTTGACGTTCGTCAAGTCGAGCGTGATGGGCCGCGGTTGGAAGTCCGCCGTGAAAGCAACATTCAAGCTCGCCAATTTGCCGAGGCTCTCATAGACCCGGTTGCTATTCCCGCTAATCCGGAGGCGAGCGATGGGCGCCTGGGGTAATGGCTCGAGCTCAACGACCTGGGGCCGGCTGACTGACTCGCTGGCTTGAACGGCCTGCCGGAGCTCCCTAGTCCGTTTTTCCTTGGCGGCCGCTTGAGCCGCGAGAATTCGGGCCAGATACTGGTCTGCCGCCTGGTTGGAGGGATCAATGCTGTGGGCCTTCTCAAACTCGCCAGCGGCCTGCTCGGTCCGGCCCTGCTTGAGGTAACGCTTGCCTTGTTGCACATGAAAAAGCGCCGCTTGGTTGCGCGCGTACCGCTCCTCAATACGGTAGTGGGCATTTTCGGGCTGTGATTTGACGGCCTGGTCAAAGTCAACCACGGCGTTGTCCCAGTTCTTCTTCTCTTCAGCTTTCCGTCCCTGCTCGAAGAAGTTGTTCCCAGGCGCGCAGGCAACGCACACCCACAGCCCTAAAAGGCCGGCCAGTAAGCGAACCCCGCGGCTCATCATCTCGTCGGTCCCTCCGAAGTCCCCTTGACGGACATTATCCTCATACGGAGAAGCAAAGGCAAGTAGGAGAGTTGCCTGGAACGGCCCTGGTAGCTCGTGGATGGCGCGGCATAACGTGCAGAAAGTGTGGAGGAAGGAGATGGCGAGCAGAACCTTCGGACGGATGTAAAACTTCAGTTCGAAGCAAATCCATCGTCGGAAGGGCAACCGTCATGTGGTAGGCAGGTTCACGGGGCGATCGTTGCGCGAGATGCTTGGAGCCTGGATCAACGCAGTGCGGGAAGCCGAGCGAGCCCTTCTGTCTTTGGCCTGGGGTTCCGCGCCATGCGG